>NZ_JBXWOS010000008.1:0-198573 GCF_059611005.1 Ruegeria sp. CDSB117 | reverse complement strand
ATACTGGTCCCCCGTAAACCGCGTCGACAACGCATATGGCGACAGAAACCTAATCTGCACATGCCCCCCAATGGACGAATACGAAGAAGCCGCTGAGTAAGCGGGCTGCAAATTACGGTCGCCCCCTGCCCAAAGCGGGGGGCGGCCATAAGAAATGAGCGGTGCCCCGAAGGGCAAAGCCGAAGACCATTAGGTGGAGGAACAATGAAACACTATGTCCTCAAAAATGCCCGTTCACGGCAAGCCTGCGTTGCCAGGCAAACACCCAACAGAAATCATCATGTCGATGTTGTCCTCACTGGCACGGACACCGAAGCATCTGCACAGATCGTCCTTGATTTCTTTGATGCCTTGAACAGGCTGGTCGAACATCATTCTTACATCATCAACATTCGCAGGTTGGCTAAAGACCCGGTCGAAGGGCCGCTGTATTGGTCTGGGCGAACGGCACTGTTTTGGGGGGATATCCACGAAAACTGGCGGTTGGATGACTCTGAGAAATCCTGGACCTCACAGGTTGTGAACCTGTCGTCGCGCACAATACTTGTCGGCAGCGCCGTTTTGCTGCTTGCTCAGATCGGGCGGGCAGAAAAAACAGTCGCCGCGGTGCACCCCAACTTCACGGCCGCAGCGCAGGAAATCGGACTGATCGAAGATGGATCGGGTATCCACATGGCCTATGATAACCGTTTGCACAGCGCATCGACCCGGTTAAGCGCATTACAGTTGTTGTCCAATTTCGTTTCGATCGATCACGGAGAGCACCTCGCAGACACTCTGCGCGGATACATCGGACTGTCCGAGCCTAAGAGGACCGCCAAGAGCCATCTTGCAATCCGGCTTTTCCAACGGTCCGAGGCCGATCCACAAGTGCGCCGAGCCATCGAAACGATGAGTGATAATCTTGAGGAGCCATTGCGGATTTCGGATCTGGCGCAAATGCTGGGTACGTCTACCCGACAGTTGCAGCGTCGGTTCCTGAACAAAACCGGCACAAAGCTTTTGACGACGTACAGAGAGCTGCGTCTGGAACGGGCTGACACGTTGCTTCGGACAACGGATCTGTCGCAGCGAGAGATTTCGGCCGCCACCGGGTTTTCGTCTGCCGTCGCTTTGGGTCGCGCCTTTCGCGCCCACTACAAGACATCCCCGGACGACATCCGAAATCAACGCTTTGCGGGACAGTTATCTGCCAGGTAGGACGAAAAGGACCGCGCCCTGGTAAACAGTCGGTTCGCCCCCCCACCTCAAGTCAAACACACTCGCTGACCCACGCATCGGGTGAGTTGCCGTTCCCATTGGGCCGTCATCGGAGTGCGCACTGAAGCTGTTTTGGTTGGCTCAGTCTTGTAGATTGCAGGCGCGCTCATCGCTGGCAAATGACCGCCCGACCCCTCCTTTTGAAGCTACGACGGGCGCAACTCCCTGCATTTGTCAGGGATAGGGGGCACAAACCTGAGGCGCCGTCCGGCTTTCGACCAGACGCGCCAATTCAAAGGCCGAAACGCGGGTTCCTATGCCTTTCAGATCGAACGGTCCCGCCGGGGTCATATCTATCCGGACCTGACGCGCAGTTGCATTTGAGACAAGCACCTGACCGTCCTTGGCGATTTCACACAGGCGTGCCGCCAGATTGGGCGCAGGCCCGATGGCCGAGTAATCCAAACGACCCTCAAAACCGATCCGACCCAAGGTCGCTGCGCCCGTTGCGATCCCAATGCCGAGGCCAAGACCATGCTGCGCTATACCCGCCCTGTATGGGACCATCGCCTTTCGAACATCCACTTGCATTTTCTGGGCCAGATCAACGGCTCTCTGCGCGGCATCATCCAGCGGCACCGGCGCGCCGAACAAAACCATCAAACCGTCGCCAAGAAACCGTTCCAATGTTCCCCCGCAGGCCTCAACAAGCGGCCCGCAAGTGCCGTGAAATGAGTTGAGCGCCGCGACAACCTGATCCGCATTGGCAACGGCGGCGAAGGCCGTGAACCCGCGCAGATCGGCAAAAAGAACCGTGATCTCGGCCTTACGGGTTCTCAAGACATCCGCCTCATCCGTCGCGCCGACAATCATCGCTGCCACCTGAGACGGTAGGAAGCGTTTCAGACGATTGGTGCGCTCGATCACTTCTATCTGGTTGGCGACCCGAGTTTCCAACGCTGCATTCAAATCGGCCAGTTGGGCTTTTTGCACTTCGACTTGCCCGTAAAGCGCACCCAGTTTTTCGCTGGTCTGGTTTACGTGGTTTGCCAGCTCGCCCAGTTCGTCCCGATTGGGAACCGTAATCCGGGTGTCGAACCCACCCCTGGACAGCTTACTCAGAACCGCATGGATGCGTTCGATTGGCCACAACAGGGACGACGAAATCGAATATCCCAACAAAAGGGCAATCCCAATCGCCGCGATCGCCGCAGCCGTGATGCTTAGACGTGAAGTCAAATATGCCTGTTCTGTTGTCCGCGCCAGTTCACGCACTTCCTGTTCGACATCCTGCGCCACGGTATACGCCTCGCGTTGCATGGCTTGCAGCGGCTCGAACATTTGGTCAATACCGTGTTGCGCCGCAGCTAACAGATCGCCTTCGCGGTTCAAACGGCGCAGTTCAGTGATTGCTGGTAAAATGTCCTGAAGGTCAGATCGAAGGTTCGCGATCGCCTGCTCATCTGGCATTCCCGGCTGCCCGAAACTGCGAAAACCAAGGGCAAGGTTTCGCTCCAGTGCTGCCGAGACGTGAAGTATCGAACGCGTAGAAGCCCCCAGAATTCCGTTCTGACGTGGACGGCCTTTCAGGTTCTGCGGAACGAACAAGGACAGTAGATGTGTGTTCAGGTTCGAGATCGTTGTGTGGGTGTCATTAAAGAACGCAATACGTTCCTGATCGCGCATCATCGTCTCGGACCGGAGATTGGCCTGATGCAAGGCATAAAGACCAAACAACACCAAGCAAACCAGCAGACCGGTTATTCCCAAAAATGCCACCAGCAGCTTGGCCCGAACCGAAAGAGCGACCTTGGCGACGCTGAGCGCAACCAAGGGCGGCCTGTCAGGGCCACCGTTGCGGTCGTGTGTCATGCTGCACCCCCCGCCGAAATACGCGGCAGAACTAGCGTCATTGTACATAAATATGCAAAAAAACGCTAGCAAATAGATCAAAATGTCTGTGCAAATTGCACTGCTCTAGCAGAGTTTGCGCTACTTTTTGGACGGGTTGTTTTCGGCGTAATCGCGCATGCATTGGGTATCCGCGGCAACCGAGTGATTACGGTTGATTTTCACGCCCTCCGGCTTGAGCTGCGAAAATGCCCGGCTCAGGCTTTCGGGCTTCATGCCCAAGCGTCCGGCAATCAGCATCTTGTCATAAGGCAGCTCAACCGCGCAGCCGCCGACCACCTTGTCGGACGGGTTCAGCAAAAACTTGGCCACCTGCTGCGCGCCAATCTGGGCCTTGAGTTATTCAAGCTGTGGGACCAGCGAATGCAGATGGGTAAAGGTCGAAGTCAGGATCGATACGCCAATCTCAGGGTCTTCACGCATCAGGGACAAAAAAACCGGGTTGGGAAGGTGCATCACTACACAGGCCAATATGGCTTCTACCCGTGTTAGCGCCATGCTCATTGTCATGATATTGCGCAACGCGATCACCGTTGCACAGTTTAGCTAGTGAGATCGGTACCCAGCGCGGCCCACCGCACTGCCTTAACGAAAGTCAGGCCCATGGCAGAGTAGCGTTATGGTAAAAAGGCCAGCCACATTCATGAGTTCAAAAAAATGCCGTGGTATTGCCTTGAAATAAGGGGATTGATTGGCGACTGTTGCTGAAAATACCTATTGAATGGTGGTTTACGTGCCAAAAGTTCTGGCTGAAATGAACGGCGCGCGCAAAAAAGGTGGTGAGTTGTAAATGGCAAACTATTCCTACATTGGATATGATCCCGACGTCATCACGGTGGGGTCGGGCCAGGTCATTTTGGACACCGATTTTGACCCGGCCACTGACCGGCACGTTTTCAATGTCGAGGATGCAGCAGGCGGTGACATTCTGTCACGACCCGGGAATCCAACGCTGCCCGATACCGGCACCGTCTTTAACGGCGACTTCAACAGCAACGAAAGCGGCGATGACTTAACACAGACCGGTACGGTCACCAATCTGGACGGGTCCACAACATTTTTCAGTGGTGATATTTACCTTGAAGAATCCTATATTCTGACCGATCCGGACGGTGGCACCATCACCGTCTACCGGGTCGAGGTCGAGGGTGACCTGGCAGGCTATATTACGTCAGAGCCTTTGGAACCCGGCACTGCCTATTCGATGACGATTGTCAACGTCACGCCAGGCAATGCGCCTGATACAACCGACCCCACATCCATCGTTGACGTGCCCTGCTTTACGGCTGGCACACTGATCCGGACACCGGGTGGAGATATTGCGATCGAACGTCTGAGTGTAGGCGATTTGGTTGAGACGATGGACCGGGGTCCGCAGCGTATCCGCTGGATCGGTGCGCGTACGCTGACCAGTCAAGAGCTGTCGGAAAAGCCCAAACTGCGCCCGATCCGCATCGCCGCCGGTGCATTAGGCAGCGGACTGCCTCAGCGCGACTTACTTGTTTCCCCGCAACACCGGATGCTGGTGCGGTCCGCCATTGCAATCCGAATGTTCGAAACCAGCGAAATCCTCGTGGCCGCGCACGCGCTGGTTGGAATTTCCGGTATCTCGATCGAGGAAAACACTCAAACCGTCGAGTATTATCACATGCTGTTCGAACAGCATGAGATCGTCTTTGCCGAAGGTGCCCCATCGGAAAGTCTGTTTGCTGGTGCCGAGGCCCTCAGGACGGTGCCGGCTGCGGCACGGGCAGAAATGCTGGAACTGTTTCCCGCCTTGGCCACAGAGGATTTCGTACCACCATCAGCGCGTCCGATCCCGGCCAAAGGCAAGCAGGTTCGGCATATGGTGCAACGCCACATCAAGAACAACCGATCTTTGATCGAGTAATCGAATACAATTGAAGAGCAACAGCGACCTTAATTGTGTTAGGCAAAACAACCCCATAAGGGGCTGAAAAGCATCTTTTCCAATTGAACGGAAATGGTAGGTGGCGGAGACGAAGGGATTCGAACCCTCGAGACCCTTCCGGGCCTACTCCCTTAGCAGGGGAGCGCCTTCGACCACTCGGCCACGTCTCCGCCGACGGGTATATCCTTGCAAGCAACGGGAATACAAGGCGAAATTTCCATTTTGTGTCTCACTCCGGCAAAATTGCTGAACCCGTTGAAATTACGGTAAAACACACCGATTTACGTGGATTATGGGCAAGATTTGGACAATTTTTTCTGAGGCATTTCCCAGCGCCGAACCATCCAGCCGTCAGGTTCGAAACACCACAACACATCGAATCCCCATTCTGCATCGCCGCGCCGATTGAGAGATCATTATCTGCCAACGAAGAATTTCTCCTGTTTCGGTTCGAACTCATCTCCTCCGGGCATCGGAGGTAGCGCATGTCAAAACAAACGGAAAAAGGTGTGAACTGTGCTGGTACACAAGCTGAATATGATGCGCACAACTTAGCTATCGCCATTAGACAGAACCCTTCGCCGCTCTTGACCGTTCGTTGCTTAGCTAAGCGCTGGCGCTGCAGCCGATCTTCAGTTGAACGATTTCGCAAGCTTCTTGGCCTGACGCCTGTTTCTGTTCCTGGTGAGCACCCCTGCTTCGACCTGCTCGATGTACTGCGGCTTGAAGAGGTAGACGATCCGATCTTGTTATGGGCGTTTGGAGGCAGTGAGGGCCGCAAAGTCCTTCTTGCACCGTTGCTATCAATCGAGGACCTGCGGTTGCTCGACCGGCGGTTTGTCAAGTGTCACCCCGAGACATTTCGACGTTTGGCGCGAAATGGTCAACGCCACGGTTTTAAGCTTGGGCGGCGATGGCTTTTCCGCCCGACCATCGAAGAAATTGAGCGTTTGAATTTTCTGAACTCAGGCAAGCGGGCTGGAAAATGACAAGACCATACAGCAGTGAACACATCCTGCTTCACGGCGCGACAATGAAGAAAACACCCAAAGGGATTTCCCGAGGAAACACCATTGGGTGTTTTCTTCATTCATCCGCTCCTTTGCTTCACAAGCCAATTTTTTCGTCAAAACCAACAGAAGGCAAAGACCGTCGTTCTTTCGCGCAACGACGGTCTTTCCCCCTGATTGGAGACAAACAATGACAGCGAACGAACAAACTCAGCTGACACCTCCGACGCTTCGCGACGCACTGCTGGCGGCCAATGCCGGCGTCCTTGATCTGCCGTGGACTGAATCCTCCTGGAGAAAAATCCGTGGCTCGTTGTCCAAAGTAGAAAAAGTCTTTGACGTTTTGGACGCAACCCCAAAAACCGCACAAGTGGTTTGTGATTCAAAGCGCTTACGCACTCTGGTCGCGGACTATCTCGACACCGGAACAGCTCCAATGAACTGCGGTTTCAAAAGCTATGATAGGTTCTATGTCTGGTACTCGAACACCAAACGTTTTTTTGATTTGGTAAGCGGCGAGCGTGCTAAGAAGGCAGCAAACAAAACGCGTCAAGACCGGTCGGCCAAATTCCTCGAACTGGTCAGTAAAGGCACGCTCGGGTTGCCGCCGATCTCGGCTCGTGAGGCCATTCCGTTAACGATATTTATTAGTTGCTGCCGCGAGGCTGGAATTGACATCCACCAGGCGAACAAGAAATGGCTCGAGGAGACTATCGGAGCGCAGCCATCAGGCCGGGCGCGAACTCTAAAGCGGGCAGCGAAATTTCTCGATCAGATGAGGGGTAACACCCACGTCAGCCGAAACCTTCTCCCGCCCGAAAAATTTGGAGATCTATCAAGCATCAATTGTGCTGGGCATTGGGTTGCACCCGGAATTCACCCTGAATTCGGTCGAGCCCGTGACGAATACATCCAATCTCGTATCAAAGGCACCAGAACCGCCAGACTGGGTACGCACGATTTTCGTATTACCACTCGCGATGGAATAAGTAGCAATCGTGCCAAAGCACTCCGTCAGGCGATCAATCGGTACCATCATGGAGCTGTAGTGGCTGGCATCGTTGACCTGAATGCCCCGGATGTCGCGTTCCCCTGGGATCGCCTGTCTGACCCGGCGCTAATCGCGAAGATTGTTGAATTGGATGCAAGTGGAGCTTTGCAAAGGAATACCTCTGAAAAAACAAGGGGGGATCGCGTCAGAGTGGTAGTCAATTTTTTCGAATTCCTGTTCCCGGGCTTCAAATCCCAAGTTGATCCGACTTTCTTTGAAGCCGCGGACCTGAACAATTCGCGTCACCACACGACATCCAAAGCGAAGTGGAAGGAAGACACTACGCTGGAGTTCTTACAGAACCGGGAGTTGCAGCGACGGTTTTTTGGGATGCCGAAGCGTTTCTTTGAGGAAGCCTGGGAAATGATCGAACAATGGGAACAAATTGGGCCTGATCCAAACACAGGTTGCCTATCCAAGCTACAGGCCCGAGCTCTCGATCTCGCAATAATGGCAGCGTATACAAGTATCACGACCCGGTTTCCGCTGCGAAGAGCAACGATGTTGCAACTTAGGCTCTCGGGCAAAAACGCGCATGTGATCCTGCCAAAAGGAACTCAGGTGGCCCCGGCAAAGATCGTGGTAACCAGTGAAATCGTGAAAAACGGCGTGTCTTTGTCGCCGGTTGCGCTTCATCCCACGCGAACGCACGATCCGCTCACTGTGTTGAGCTGGTATCAGAAACGCGCGCACCACCTCGTGATCAAATACAAGGTCAAGAACCCCGCGAGATCAAAAATTCTTCTCTTCGGAGGAATGACAGGTGAACCAATAGCGAAGAAATTCAAACGTTATTCCGCAGAAGCAGGCTTTCTTCTGGACCCGCACATGGTGCGTCATCTTGCAGGTTCAATCCTGTACGCGCGCGGCATTCCAATCTCACACATTGCAAGCCTTCTCGGCATATCAGAGGCAACAGTGATCAAAAACTACGTGTTCATTGACAATGCCAATCTGATGCAAACGGCCACAAACGAAATCGCTGAAATTTATAGGGGACTGGATCTGTGAACAAAGCACACAATGCAGCATCACAAGAACTTCCGGTGGTTTCAGGAACACCAACATTGATGGGCACACTCACGCGCGATGCTGAGTGTCCTGTTGTTGTACTTTCATAAAATCGAGACATAACAATGAATATCTCAAAACACGAGCAACGTGTTTTGCACGAACTCGCCCTTGGCGGGTCGATACACTTCGAGCGCCTGGAAAACGGAAAAGTCCATGACGTCACTTGTTATACGCGTGACGGTTATGTGCTGTCCGACTGCACTCTCAGCGTTTTCCAACGCTTGCTGAAAAGGCGCTTCATTCACTCGAAGAATGGCCATCCCTACCGCGCCTCCGCGTTGGGGATCAAATCCGTGCGCGCCCAAATGAACCAAAGATAGGAAAAAACCATGAAACAAGCAGACATTGACGCAATTATTGAAGTCCACCGACTGGCATTCGGAAAAGATGAGGGCGACGACATCGCTCGGCTTGCCGAAGACTTCCTTGGCCTCGCGGACACGATTTCTATCAGCGCCAGACGCGACGGGAAGATCGTAGGCAACGTGATTTTCACTCCGTTTAACTTCGTGGACCACCCAGATGCAAATTGTTACCTGCTGGCACCTTGCGGGGTGTTGCCTGAGTATCAGGGCCACGGCGTTGGGAAAGAGATCATGGAGGCGAGCTTTGAACATCTGAGATCCGTTGGGACGGATGCAGTGTTCGTGCTGGGCGTCCCGGCATTTTACCCCAGATATGGGTTTGTCCCAACGGACAAGCAAACGCCATACCCGAACCTGATGACCGCACCAGAGGCGTGGATGGCGCTTGAGCTGACAAAAGGATCAGTAGAGAAACTGAGTGGCAAGACCGTGGCTATCCCACTGTTCATGCAACCGCATTGGTGGGACACCTCGCAACACGGGTGAAGTTCATTCCTGGTCATAACCAAATACCAGAACCCGCCATTCAATATCTCGAATTGAGTGGCAGGTTTGCTGCGCAAAGTGCAAACTCAACCAGCTCCGAATTCTGCGCCCGTAGCGAGGGGCCAGTTTGGCCGGGCGCACCTCAGCAATGATTTGCTCGGCGAAACGGCGGGTCAGGGCAGTTCCATACACGTGAGCGTGGGCGGATTCCGGACCTTCTCTGCATCTGCAAACCCATCCATGTATCGATGAGCGAGCGGACATTCAGACTGGCTCACGCTGCCGGTCGGTAATGATCGACGATCAGGACGGAAACGGACTTGGGGCAATGCGGCATGTCCGCTGCATCAGCCCCTAAGAAGCAACCATTGAGCCGAACTGCAGTGAAAAGTATCGTCAGCCCAGCCTTGAAGGTGAAGCACGCAATCAGCATGCCGCCTTACATAGCCTCCAACGTGTGGGTGAGGCCGTTTCGGATGTGATCTTCCAACAGTTTCTTGGCCGTGTCGGCGTCTCTGGCCAGTGCTGCATCAAACATGCCCTTGTGCTCCTTGACGGCCTCTTCGCCGCGATAGGTAAGCACGAGCATCTGATACCGCAGATACTTGTCGTAGATGATCGAGTGCAAAGACAGAAGGTTCTTGGAGTTGCAGGCCGCGATCATTGCTTGATGAAACTCCCAATCATATCGTTTCCAGGTTTCTTTCTCGGACTCGTCGCCCTTGAGAAGCTGCTGTTCCATCAGGTGCAGCTTGTGGTGTGCGGCAACAAGGTTGCCTTCCCAGTCCGTGTCGCCATTCGCAATCGACAACTCCAACGCGTGGCATTCCAACAGGACTCGCAACTCTGAAATCTCGGTCAGGTCTTCTCGTGAAACTGGCGTGACCAGGAACCCCCGTTGCTCGGGAGCTTCGACAAATCCGTCGCTGGCGAGCCTGTTCAGCGTTTCACGTAGTGTCGAAAGGCTTGCCGAGTAGCGTTCCTTCAAGGCGTCCAGCTTCAGTTTGGAGCCGGGCTGCAGTTCCCCGAAGATGATGTCCCGCTTGATGCGCTGATAGGTGCTTGCACCTATCGTAGACGGCTGTTTCGCCATGCGTTTCACCCGATATTATCAGTTTCCTCGTCAATTAGCATTTTTCCGAGACATCAGCAATCCAAAGTGATGTATGGTAAAAATAAAAATATCATACATTATTGTGGAATCACGAAAACCCCAATACGATCGTGGCCAAGTTGGGCAAAGCAGCCCGATCGCTATCATCGGTTTCGGGATTTTCCGGACCCTCCGGAAGGAAGCAAAGTGTCTAAGAACTTTCGCATTGCCATTGTCGGCATTGGTCTTGTTGGACGACGCCACGCAGACGCTATCCGAGCGTTGCGCCATGTTGATCTCGTCGCGGTGGTCGACCCCAGCGATGAAGGTCGTGCTTACGCCGTTGAGCACGGGGTCGCATGTTACGCGACCCTCGAGGAAATGTTTGCAGATCAGGCGCCGGACGGAGCTGTTCTTGCGACCCCGACCACGCTTCATGTCGAACAAGGCCTCACGAGTGTTCGAAATGGTTGTCCCGTTCTTGTCGAAAAACCGATCGCCGTAGAAGCCACTGCTGCACTTGAGCTTGTTCAAGCAGCGGAGAAGGCCAATGTGCCACTGATGGTCGGACATCATCGTCGACACAATCCTCTGATCCGGTCGGTAAAGGAAGCCATTGTCGATGGGAAGATTGGAGATGTGCGCGCTGTCCATGCGAATTGCTGGTTCTATAAGCCAGACGAGTATTTTGATGCTGCGCCCTGGAGAAAGAAACCCGGTGCAGGGCCCATCTCGGTCAATCTTGTTCACGATGTTGATCTGCTGCGGTACCTGGCCGGAGAAGTCATGACCGTACAGGCTCAGGCGGCTGCGTCGCAGCGGGGTTACGACAACGAAGATGTTGCCGGTGCTCTGTTGACGTTCGAAAGCGGGGCGATAGGCACCATAAGCGTGTCCGACAGCATCGTTGCTCCATGGAGCTGGGAGATGACGTCTCAAGAATATCCAATCTATCCTTCAACCACTGAGAGTAGCTACATGATAGGTGGCTCTCATGGATCGTTGTCCGTTCCCGATCTTCGATTGTGGAGCTACCAGAGTGAGCAAAGGGACTGGTGGACGCCAATCTCATCAACCGCGCTGAAGAAGGGTGCGTCTGACCCTCTGGTCAATCAGCTTAGGCACTTTGTTGAAGTAGCTCGGCACGAAGCAGAGCCGATTGTGTCTGGATGGGAAGGTTTCAGAACGCTTCAAGTTATTGAGGCTATTCAGAATTCCTGCAGAACAGGTGAGACGGTCAGGATCAAATACTTACAAAAAACACCAACGGTAGATATTACGGCAGTATAAAATATCATATATTTTGTAAAAAATCTTGCAAAATGTTCAAAATAGGTCAAAACTCTGAATCGCAAAAAAGAAGCATCATGATGTCTCAGGGAGGAGCAAAGTGATTACCAAACTTACCCGCCGGGCTGCTGTATCAGCCCTGGTCGCAACCGGTGTTCTGTTCAGCGCAACAAGTGGTGCGCTGGCGGAAGACAAAGTGCAACTTCGCCTCGCAACATCAGGATCGGAGACCGATCAGCGCTCGGTCGCTATGGCCGAGGTTTTCGCGCCCATGGTCGCTGATTTCGCAAGCTACGAGCCCAGCTATAATGGAACCATCTTCGCCCAAGGCACCGAGTTGGACGCCATCAGCCGGGGTAACCTGGAAATGTCGATCACCTCGGCGCAGGAACTGGCACAGTTCTTCCCCGAGTTTTCGATCTTTACCGCAGGCTATGTCCATCAGGACGCCGCGCATCAGGTGGCTGTCTTCAACGATCCCTTGATGGATGCCTTCAAGCAAAAGGCCGAAGAAGAACTGGGCGTCAAACTGCTGTCGGTCATGTATCTGGGCCGTCGTCAGGTGAACCTGCGCCAACCCAAGGATGAACTGACCGTCAGCACTCCGGCTGATCTGGAGGGTGTGAACCTGCGGATGCCGGGCACAGATGCGTGGCAGTTCCTTGGAAAAGCGCTGGGTGCCGCCCCGACACCAATGGCGTTCTCAGAGGTTTACACAGCTCTGTCGACCGGTGCCGTTGACGGTCAGGACAACCCATTGCCGACCGTGGTTGATGCCAAGTTTTACGAAGTGACCAATCAGATCATCCTGACATCGCACTTGGTCGACTTGAACTACATCGCCATCGGCAAAGAAGTTTGGGACGGGTTGACGCCGGAACAGCAGGCTAAGGTTCAGGAAGCTGCGGATGCTGCAGCTGAATCAGGCCGTCAGAAGCAACTTCAGAAAGAAGAGGATCTTGTCAGCTTCCTGAAAGAGCAAGGCATGGCGATCTATGAACCCGATCTCGCGGCGTTCCGCGATCAGGTACAGTCTATGTATCTGGACAGCGAGTTCGCTGGCTCATGGCCCGAAGGCGTTCTGGATCAGATCAACGCTCTGGGCAACTGAGCCCAGTAAGACAAGGGAGGGAGAACCACAATGAAAGCCTTTATAAAGGGGTTCTCCCGACTGACCGAAGCGATTGCCGGCGGGATGTTGGCGGCAATCTTCTTGATCTTTCTATTGCAAATACTCTTGCGCTACTTCTTTACCCCTGCCGGATGGACGCTTGAACTTATCGGCATTCTGTGGGTCTGGGTGATCTTCTTCAGTTGTGCTTTCATAGTGCGTGAACGTGATCACGTGAAGTTCGATATCATCTACCTTTCAGTGCCGATGCGCGTGCGGCAGGTCTTTGCAATGCTGGCGGCCGCAGCGATCGTGGTCGGGATGCTCTACAGTTTCCTGCCGACGTGGGACTACATCGACTGGATGAAAATCCGCAAAACCTCGACTGTGCGCAACCCGTTCTCCGGCGAGAAGATACCGCTGCGCACAGTATTCTCGATTTACGCGGTATTCATGTTGGTCGTCGCAGCGCGCTACGCTTGGCTATTCTTCGACGTCATGCGCAATGGCCCCCCAAAGACAGAGTTGGAACTGGTTGTTGGGTACAACGTGGTTGACGACCATCCACGTGTCGACGTCGAAGAGGACGAGGAAGTTAAGAAATGAGTTTTGAACTTCTTTCCTGCCTGCTCGCTCTCTTTCTTCTGGCAGGCATCGGGACACCTATTGGCTATTCCATCCTATTGGCCTCATTAGTGTACCTGGGCACGGCCGGATTGGACGTCGCCCTCGCGGGCGAGAAGATCCTGCAGGGCTTCTACAAAAGCACGATCCTGCTTGCCGTGCCGTTGTTCATCGTCGCCGCGAATATCATGAATGCTGGTTCGATCACGGACCGTCTGCTGAACTTCTGCGTAGCCGCTGTCGGTCGTTTCAAGGGCGGCCTCGGGCACGTCAACGTGGTAGCGTCCCTGATCTTTTCCGGTATGTCCGGCTCGGCTGTCGCGGATGCCGCGGGGATCGGCAAGATCATCATTGAGATGATGACCAAGGATGGCCGCTACAGCCGAGGTTATGCTGCTGCTATTACCGCGGCGTCGGCGACGATTGGCCCGATCATTCCGCCCTCGATCCCAATGGTTTTGTACGCGCTCGTTTCCAAGGCCTCCATCGGATCTCTGTTCTTAGCCGGTATTCTGCCGGGCCTGATCATGGGCGTCGTCCTCATGGCGATGAACTACTATCTGGCCGGAAAGCGGAACTTTGCATTGGAAGAACCTGTTCCTCTGCGCGAATTGCCGGCTAAAACCGCCAACGCGTTTCCGGCACTGCTGATGCCCGCAATCCTGCTGTATGGTATATATGGCGGCGTCACCACTCCGACCGAAGCCGCCGCAGTTGCTGCATTCTACGCTCTGCTACTGGCAGCGTTGTTCTACCGCGCGCTGACCTTCCGTGGCCTTTATCAAGTGTTCGTCGACAGCGCGCGCTCCTCCGCCGCCGTCGGGGTGGTCATTGGTGGCGCGTTCATTCTGAACTTCATCGTCATTCAGGAACAGATTCCACAGTCGATCTCGGCACTGCTGGAGGGTTCGGATGTTAGCCCGATTGTATTCCTGATCCTCGTAAACCTGCTGATCCTCGCGCTGGGATGCGTGTTAGACGCAACAACGATCATCCTGGTGATCGTGCCCCTGTTCATTCCAACCTGCGAAGCGCTCGGGATTGATCTGGTGCATTTCGGAGTGCTGGTCGTCGTGAACTCAATGATCGGTTTGATCACGCCGCCCTATGGCATTCTACTCTTTGTGATCAACGCCGTGACGGACATTCCGCTGCGCGAAATCATCTCCGAAATCTGGGCCTTCCTCGCGGTTCTCATCTTCGCCTTGGTGATAATGATGCTGATGCCGGATCTGGTCCTGTGGTTGCCGCGTATGTTTGGATATCAGGGATAATGTGCCTGTCGGTTTCGACAACGTCGATCCCCGGTGATCTGGCTGAAAAGCTGAGTGCTATCGCTGACGCGGGATTCGGGGGTGTCGAATTACACGAACCGGATTTGACCGCTTTTGACGGAACGCCATCGCAAGTCCGCAAGATTGCATCGGACCTCGGCCTGAAGATATGCCTGTTACAACCCTTCCATAATCTTGAAGGCCAGCCCGAAGCCGGACGTGAGCGCGCCTTTGATCGACTGAAGCGCAAACTCGACCTGATGAGCGAGCTGGGAACGGAATTGCTGCTTATCGGGTCTGCCTTCGAGGTCGATGTCGCTGCGACCGAAGAACAGGTAATCGCAGATCTTGGCGAGGCGGCCCAAATCGCTAAAGAAATGGGGATGCGTCTGGCCTATATGGGCTTGCCATGGTCGGATCTTATTCACTCGGATGAACAGGCGTTAGGCGTCGTTGATGCTGTCGACAGCCCTAATCTGGGGTTGGCTTTGAATTCCTTCTTCTCGCTTGCCGACGGATCCAAACCAGCCCGCCTTCGGGACATTCCCGGAAAGCGGCTGTTCCATGTGCAACTGTCCGATGCACCCCGGCTTGAGATGGATATACGTCGGCTCAAGCGGCACTTTGGGCTTCTGCCAGGGCTTGGGTCGCTGAACCTTGCGGGCTTCGTTCGCGTGTTGTCCCGCGCCGGATACAAAGGGCCTTGGTCGGTTGCACGCGTCAACGAAGCAGCTCCTCAACCCGGTGGCCGAACACTGGCCCGAGACAGCTACAGGTCGCTGGTGAACCTCCTGGATGAGGTATCCCGGACCGAGCCGGGAACCGATTTCGGCATCCCGGACCTGCCGGAACGCGTTTATGCGTCAGGCTTCGAATTCGTCGAATTTACAGCCGACGAAACAAGCGGCGCGCGGCTGGCAGATATGCTGTCAGCAATGTGTTTTCGAATGGAGCGAAAGCATGTGAGCAAGTCCGTCGAGTTGTGGCGGCAGGGCGCTATAAACATCGTCGTGAACACCGAAAAGGAAGGCTTCGCACATTCGGCATTTCTGGGCCACGGCCCCTCGGTCTGCGACATGGGGTTGCGCGTCAAGGACGCAGATCAGACGGTTCAGCGCGCGACCGCGCTGGGCGCGCCGAATTTCTCACAGCCGGTGGGGACCGGGGAACTGGACATCCCGGCCATCCGAGGTGTCGGCGGCAATGTCGTCCATTTCATAGATGAGAAATCCGATCTGCATCGAGTTTGGGACATCGAGTTCGAGCCAGTTGCCAAGACCAAAGCGACCCAGCCTGCCGGTCTGCGCCGTATCGACCATCTGGCACAGACCATGCGTCACGATGAGATGGAAAGTTGGCTGCTTTACTACATTTCAACTTTTGAGATGGCAAAGTCTCCTATCGTGAACGTCGCCGACCCGTCCGGTGTCGTGCAAAGCCAGGCTATCGAAAGTCCCGAAGGCGAAGTGCGCCTGAACCTGAACGGGGCCGTTGGGCGTAGAACACTGGCAGCGTCATTCCTTGAAGATGGGTTTGGGGGCGGTGTCCAGCACATCGCCTTCCAGTCGGACGATATTTTTGAAACGTCGGATCAGTTGCGCAAATCAGGCTTTCCCAGTTTGACGATCCCAGAGAACTACTACGCCGATCTGCAGGCGACCTTCGGATTGGATGATGATCTGATCGCCCAACTGCGCGAGGGCAACATTCTCTACGACCAGGCAGCGGGTGCCGAGTACTTTCAGATCTACAGTCGCCCTATCTTTAACGGCTTTTTCTTTGAAATTGTTGAGCGCCGAACTGGTTACGCCGGCTATGGCGCACGTAACGCTGCGTTTCGATTAGCGGCGCAAACGCGACACCACGTGGCGGAAGGAACAACCTAATATGAAGGCCGCACTAATCGGACAAGGGATTTCTGGCTCCATGACGCCTGAGATGCACGAGGCGGAGGGCCGGGCGCAGGGTATCGATCTGAGCTACGGTAGGATCGACACGGCAAAAGAGCCATTTCGTGGCATGTCGGTCGCTGATTTACTGCATTATTCCGTTGAATTAGGCTGTGCGGCGGTCAACGTGACACACCCCTACAAAGCATCAGTCATTGATCATCTTGATGAGCATTCCAAGACTGCTGAGGAGCTTCAAGCTGTCAACGCGGTGGTTTTTTGTGACGACCGAATGGTTGGCCACAACACCGATTACATAGGTTTCCACAGTGCCTTCCGAGATTTTTTGGGATCATCGAAGACTGAAACGGTTCTCTTGTTTGGTGCTGGTGGCGCGGGCAGTGCAGTCTCTTTGGCTTTGCTTGATTCAGGTGTTCGAGATCTGGAGATCATCGATCCTGACTTGCACCGAGCGCAGGCGCTGGTCAGTCGACTAAAGGTCTTGCGCCCTTATGCAAAGCTTCAGGGTTCCCCCTCGATTTCGTTGGATCGGGTCAAATTTGTGGACGGAGTGGTAAACGCAACACCGCTCGGGATGGATAAGTGCCCCGGGTCGGTAATTGATCCATCATTGTTGCGGCCGGGTGCTTGGGCGGCAGATATCGTATATTTCCCGCTCGAGACACACCTTCTGAGCAGCGCCCGCACAACTGGGTTGAAAGTGATGAATGGTGCTGGAATGGCAGTTCATCAGGCTGCAGCGTCTTTTGAAATCTTCACCGGCTGCACCGCCTCAATCAGTCGTCTTCAAAGCGTTTTCGATTCACTTTGTCAGCAGCGCATGCGCGAGTTTAGAGGTGCAACGGTATGACAAACGACGAGCAAGCTATCCGCCAATGGTGGCGTACCTCCATCATCGACATGAAGCCCGGTCAGATCGCTTTTCGTGGCAACGCCATAGAGGACCTGATCGGGAACGTATCTTTCCCGCAGATGATCTGGCTGATGGTGCGGGGTGATCTGCCCAGCGACGCACAAGCGCGCCTGTTCGAAGCTGCTTTGGTCGCAGGCGTGGATCACGGCCCACAGGCTCCCTCAATCGCGGCTGCGCGTATGGCCGCCACCTGCGGGGTAGGTCTCAATAATGCGATGGCGACTGCGGTGAACATGCTGGGCGACGTGCATGGAGGTGCAGGAGAGCAGTGTGCAGAGCTGTACTATGATATCGCAGTCCGCATGGATGCGGGAGCTTCGCTGAATGACGCTGTTCGAGATGGCTTGGACAGCTGGCGCGAGACCTACGGCAAGATCGTATCGGGCTTTGGTCACAGGTTTCACAAGCCTGTCGACCCACGCGCACCACGATTGATGCAACTTGTTCGTGATGCGGCGGCAGTAGGCACGGTATCAGGCCGGTTTGCCGATATCGGAGAAGAGGTTCAAGCCGAACTCGGTCGTCAACGCGGCGGTCGGCCAATTGCTATGAATATCGACGGCGCGACAGCCGTGATCTTCTGCGAGCTTGGCTTTCCTGCACCCTTGTCGCGAGGGCTGTTCTGCCTGTCCCGCTCGGTCGGAATACTCGCCCACGCTTGGGAACAGATGAACCAAGGTGGCCGCAACAAAGGGCCGATGCCCCCTAATTTCTTACCCCTCTACGAAGACAGGAATGATGACACGTGAGACATCGAAATCCTTCCGGGTCGGCCTTATCGGCTGTGGTCGTATCAGCGATATTTATCTAAAAACACTATCCAAATTCTCAAACGTTGAGGTCGTGGCTTGCGCAAGCCTTGACCCTTCGGAAAGCCGCGCCAAAGCGGATCAATACGGTGTCGCCCAAGCCTGCACGCCAGATGAAGTGTTTGACGATCCGACGATTGACTGCGTTCTGAATCTGACAATACCGGCGGCGCATGCCGAAATCAGCCTGCGCGCGCTGGAGGCGGGAAAACACGTCTATTCCGAGAAGCCGTTGGTTATGAATCGAACGGATGGTAAGGCGATCCTGCACATGGCCTCTGAAAAGGGGTTACTGGTCGGTTGCGCACCCGACACATTTCTGGGCGGTCGTTGGCAAACCGTTCGGCGCTTGATCGATGAAGGCGGTATCGGGAAACCAACAGGGGTTTTTGCCCATGTCGGTACCCACGGGACAGAACGCCACCATCCCAACCCAGATTTCTACTATCAGGCGGGTGGCGGGCCCTTGCTGGACCTTGGGCCATACTACCTGACCGCAATGATTTGCTGCCTTGGTCCCGTTGACCGGGTCGCCGGAATGGCTCGGCGCACGTTCGACAAAAGGATGATCGAAAATGGCCCTCGCAACGGTGAATGGATGGATGTCGAGATCGACACGCATTCCCTAAGCCTGCTGCAGTTCTCTTCCGGGGCTATAGGGTCGATGACCATGAGCTTTGACGTCTGGGATAGCGAAACGCCGCGGTTCGAGATCTACGGTGAAAAAGGCACCATCAGCATCCCAGATCCTGACCCGGTACATGGTGCCAACATCTTTCACGGGGATGTCTGGCTGAAAACGTGGGAGACCTCGCGCTGGTCTCATCAGCCGCGCCCATACGGTCGCGAAGGCTGGCAGGTGGTCGACAACAAACATGGATTCAATGAGGACAGCCGTGGTCTCGGCCTTTTGGATCTGGCCCTGGCGGCGCAAGAAGGCCGCCAACCCCGTGCAAGTGGAGCGCTCGCCTACCACGTTTTCGAGGTCATGGACGCGATCGAACGGGCGCCGAAATTTGGCGCCTATCAGACAATAGAAAGCCGGTGCGAAGCGCCGATGCCTCTGCCTGTCGATTTTCTGAACGATTAGAGGAAGGAGCTGGTCTATGCCTATTGAGACTCTCGACTTTGCCCAGCCATTTTTTCGCGTCCAGCACATCACCGATGAAGACAGAGTAACTGTAGAGGGTCGCGCCATTGTTCTGAATCTCGGGGAGAGGGGCCTCTCTGCCGAGGATCAAACCGTTGCACCGCTTTCCTCTGTGATCGTGCAAGACAGCACGCTTAGCGGCGTGGAACGTGCAGTCATTGTCCACGGTTTCGACGCCCATGCCGATGACAACGAGTTGTTCGCTTGGGTGAAAGATACATGGCCATCTGCTTTTGATGTTCGCCAAGAGGAGCGTCTGCGCGGTGTCAGCCACTACATGTCGCCGAAGGTCTTCGTGGGTAACGTTGGACTGACCATGTACCATTCCGGCTCGGTCCCATTGAATGTCGGATTGCACAAGGATCATCCGTTCTGCCCGGTACCGGGGTTTCGCGAAGTGCATACGCAAATCGTAGGCTTTGGCAAAATGCAGCAATGCCGCGAACGGGACGTTGAAACCCTTTACCTCGAAGAATTCATGGCTCCCGGCACGACGCACAAGCCGATGTATGACGCTGAGGGCAACTATCCCTGGCATCAATACGAGACGATTACACCCAGCATCTTCATGGCGGTGGAAATGCTGCCAGAAGGCGTACGCGCCCCGGACATGGAGGTTCAGAATGGCTGAGAGACTTTTACCCGAAGACCTGAACTTCGAGGGCCCTTTCCCCCGGTTGTCTCGCCGTTTGCGGCTGGGCGTTGTTGGCGGAGGACGGATTTCTGTCACGCAAGCAACGGCTGCGCGGATGACCGACCGGTGGGAGGTCACCGCAGGCGCGCTCAGTTCTGACGCTGCGCGCAGCAAGGCGCGTGGGGCCGAGTGGTATCTGCCAGCAGAAAGGTGCTATGCGTCATTCGACGAGATGGCAAAGGCCGAGGCGGTGCGCCTGGATGGCGTGGATGCCGTCATGATCACTACCCCGAACCACGTTCATTTCGAAGCGGCCAAAGCATTTCTGAAGGCGGGCATTGACGTGCTGTGCGATAAGCCCCTGACCAACGAAGTCGCGGAGGCCGAGGGGCTTGAGGAGATTACCGCGCGCACGGGGCACATCTTTGCTGTCGGCTATGCGATGTCATGTTTTCCAGTAATCCGTCAGGCCAAACAAATCGTGGCGGAAGGCGGCATCGGTAAAATCAACCAAATCCACGTCGAGTTCATGCAAGACTGGATGACGCCCGATGATGTAGCTGATGCGCCCCATGTCAAATGGCGGCTGGACCCAAAGATTTCTGGTCCGACCAGCTGTGTCGGCGATATCGGCACCCATGCCGCGCATCTCGCCAGTTTTGTCTCGGGCCTGCCCTTGACCGACCTACGGGCCGAGTTTCATGTCTGCGGCGCGCCAAAACCTTTGGAAGACACAGCATTCATGTTCACCCGCTATCAAAACGAGGTTCTGGGAACCCTGATGGCGACACGCCTTGCCCCGGGAAATCGGGGTGGGTTGCGGTTGCGCATTTTCGGGAGCGAAGGAGGTCTCGAGTGGGATTTGGAGAATTCGGAGCAGCTGAAGTTCAATCGGTTTGGTGAGCCGGATCGTATCATCAGCCGAGGTCACGGGCATGGTATCGGACCCGGTGCGGAACGTCTAATCCGTACCGCGCGCGGCTTCCCCGAAGGGATTATCGAAGCCTGGGCCAACCTCTATACGGAATTTGCTATGGCCGTAGCCGCGCGTCAGGATGGCGTTACCGTTCCGGCCGATTGGCTTACTTATCCAAGTGTCGAACAAGGCGCAGACGGTGTCCGATTCATTGACGCCTCTTTGCGCTCTCACCAGTCCGGAGGCGATTGGGTAACTATTTAAAGCTTTGCCAACACGAAGGTTAAGCACGCCCGGGCTATTGCTCGGGCGTTTTCATTCCTGCTCAGTATTAAAAGTTGATATTTTTAAAAATATCTGATATTTTACACTACGTGTGATGAAATTGAGATTCGCAGACACGTGGAGCTGCCGTTCATGGTGAAACCCGAAGAGGCTGGCGCAAGCCCCTCTATCTATTCCTTGGCGCATCTGACGCTGATTGGCTGTACGCCGCCCGAGTTGGTCTATATCGCCGCGCGGGCCGGTTACGATGCAGTCAGCCCTCGGTTCATTCCGATGCATGTGCCTGGTGAATTCACTCAATCCCCAATCGACAAGGCGCAGGTGCAGGCCACCAAAATTGCTCTCACTACCACCGGCTTGAAAGTCCTTGATGTCGAGCTTGCGCGCATCACCGAAGATGTCGATCCGCGCAGTTTTGAGCCCTCTCTGGAGATCGGCGGGGAACTGGGCGCCAAACGCATGATTATGAGCGCGTGGACCAACACGCGCGATGATCGTGACTTTCTGATCGACATCTATTCCGAAACTTGCGAACTGGCGGCGCCCTACGGGCTGACGGTGGATCTGGAATTCCCAAGCTTTTCCCGCCTGCGCACTCTGGATGAAGCACTGGATATTGTCCGCGCCTCCGACCAGCCGAATGGCGGTATCCTGGTCGACACGCTCTACCTGCATCTCAGCCGTGTAGACTTGGGAGAGCTGTTGCACGTCCCTTCAGACTTGTTTCACTTCCTGCATATCTCTGACTGCCTGCCGGGCATAGCCGACACGCGTGAGGGCATGATCCAACTGGCCCGTGATGCAAGGCTGTATCCCGGCGAAGGCTGGATAGATTTTACCGGCATCATCGAGCGGATGCCGCCGGTCGACTATTCTATCGAACTGCCCAACCAAAGCCGCGTTGCCGAGTTGGGATACGAAGAACACGCGCGTCGCTGTCTTAGCCACGCCAAGCGAACATTCGGCGAGGCGCGATCACAGCGCCGGATGCCCGATGCTGCATTTCTAAAACATCAAGAGGATCATCATGGGCAAAGAGCTCACTGAAACCGACCGCAACATGGCGGCCGATATGCTGGCACGCGCCCGCGCCGCCATGGCCGAGATCGAGGATTGGGATCAGGACAGGCTGGATCGCCTGTCTCAGGCCATTGCGTGGTATGCGGGGAATGAGAAAACCTTTACGCGTCTGGCCCAGCAAGGCGTGGACGAAAGCGGTATCGGAGATCGCGAAGGGCGCCCTGCGAAGCGGTTCAAGATACACATGGTGTTGCGTGATGTCCTGCGCACACCATCGACCGGTATTGTCGAAGTTGATGAGGAAAAAGGGTTGGCAAAGTATGCCAAGCCTGCCGGTGTGATCGCATCCCTGATCCCGATGACCAACCCGGCGATGACACCACCGGTGACAGGTGTTTCCGCTGCGAACGCCCGAAACGCGGTCATCTTCAGCCCACACCCACGAACTGCCCACACCACCTTTGAAATGGTCGAGGTTATGCGCGCGGCCTGCCGTGCCGCCGGCGCCCCCGAGGATCTGTTTCAATCAATCCGCAAGCCGTCGATTCCGCTAACTCAGCACCTCATGGAGATCTGCGATCTTACGTTGGCGACCGGCGGCAAACCGATGGTCAAAGCTGCCTATAGCTCCGGGCGGCCGGCCTATGGCGTAGGCGCGGGCAATTCTTCCATCGTCATCGATGAGACCGCCGATCTGGAAATCGCCGCTCAGAACACACGTATTTCAAAGACGTCTGACTTTGGGTCTGGTTGCTCGGCTGACGGCAACATCATCATCCAGCGTTCAATTTACGACGACATGGTCAAGGCGCTTGACGCCGAAGGCGGGTACCTGTGCTCGGATGAAGAGAAGGCTATGCTCGAAGCTGCTATGTGGGACGAAAAGGGCAACCGCACCTTCCCGACCATCGCCTGCCCTCCTCAGCAAACGTCCAAGGTCGCCGGGTTCTCGATCCCCGAAGATCGCAAATTCCTGATGGTTGAAAATCAGGGGCAAATCGGGCCGCAGCATAAGTTCTCCAAGGAAAAACTGACCACGCTGATGGCGCTTTATCACTTCGACACGTTCGATGGCGCGCTGGATACGGTCAGCCAGATTTACAACTCCGGTGGCAAAGGCCACTCATGCGGCATTTACAGCCACAATGACGACCACATAGATCGGCTGGCTCGTTTGGCTCCGGTCAGCCGCATGATGGTGCGACAGCCGCAATCCAAGGCCAACGCAGGTGCCTGGACCAACGGTATGCCCATGACCAGCAGCCTTGGCTGCGGCATTTGGGGCGGCAATATCACCAATGAGAACGTCACTATGAAACATATGATGAACTACACTTGGGTCAGTCGTCCGATCCCCGAGGATCGCCCCTCGGAACCGGAACTTTTCGGTGAATTCTACGGACAGGAGGTCGCGTGATGGACGGAGCAAAACTGGAAGGCAAAACCGTTGCCGAACACATCGTCGATTTCCTCGAACGCCGTGAGATCGAACATGTTTTTGGCCTGTGCGGCCATACGAATATCGCGGTACTTGCTGCACTGGCCGAAAGCCCGATTGATTTCGTCACTGTGCGGCACGAGCAAATCGCCAGCCACGCGGCGGATGCTTATGCCCGCGTGACGGGCAAGGCCTCGGTGGTGCTGTCCCATCTCTCCCCGGGGCTGACCAATTGCTCCACCGGGGTCGCCAACGCCGCGCTGGACTGTATCCCGATGGTCGTGATCGCAGGTGACATTCCCACGCATTACTACGGCAAGCATCCGCATCAGGAAGTGAACCTCCACGCAGACGCGGCCCAGTGGGAGATCTACCGCCCCTTTGTCAAACGTGCCTGGCGGGTGGATCGGGCCGACCTGATGGCCGAGATTCTGGAAAAGGCGTTTCATCTTGCCGAAAGCGGTCAGCCCGGACCGGTGCTGGTCAACGTGCCCATGGATATCTTCTCCGAGGTGATCCCGTCGGACAGTTTCGACCGTATCCGCGACAACACGCGGGCGCTCAAGAAACCGTCGATTGACGATGAAACAGCGCGAGAGATTGTCGAAGCGTTGGCTAAAGCCGAAAACCCAGTCGCTTATGTCGGAGGTGGTATTCTTCTGGCACAGGCCAGCGAGGAGTTGCGAGAATTTGTTGACCATATGGGCCTGCCAGTCGCGCATTCCCTGATGGGTAAAGGCGCTTTGCGGGACGACCATCCGCTTGTGCTGGGAATGACCGGGTTTTGGGGCACCGAATTGGTCAACCAGTCCTGCTTGAATGCGGACTACATCTTTGCCGTGGGCACTCGGTTCAAAGAGGCTGATTGCTCCAGTTGGTACCCTGGCTACACGTTCAACATTCCCGGCTCGAAGGTCATTCATATCGACATCGAACCGCAGGAAATCGGTCGGAACTATCCCACCGAGATCGGCGTCGTTGCTGACGCCAAGGCCGCTTTGCGCGTCCTCAACCGGGTCGCCCGCGAGATGTATCCGGACGGTTTCAAACGCCCCGCTCTGGAACAGAAGATCGCCGACTTCCGAACGGATTTCAAAGCGCACAACGTGGAAATGGCGACGTCAGCAGCCTTTCCGATGATGCCCGAGCGTATTCTGGCAGATACCCGCAAGGCACTGCCCGAGGATGCCATCATCACCACTGACGTTGGGTGGAACAAGAACGGTGTCGGGCAACAGTTTGACATTTTGACGCCGGGTTCAATCCTGACCCCGGGTGGGTTCGCGACGATGGGTTTCGGGCCTCCGGGTGCGATCGGCGCGAAACTGGCGGCACCTGATCGTGTGGTGATCAGCCTTGTTGGCGATGGTGGTTTCGGCCAAAACCCGTCGATGCTGGCAACGGCCGTCGAACTCGATCTGGGCATTATCTGGCTGGTCATGAACAACAATGCCTTCGGAACCATAGCAGGTCTGCAAAAGGCGCATTACGGTCTGACCTATGGAACCACGTTCCCCGGATCAGCCGCCGCACCCGCAAACGGACCGGGCTATGCCGACATAGCGCGAGCCTACGGAGCGGAAGGGCACAGGCTCAGCGCTGCCGACGAACTGTTGCCGGCACTGGAAGCGGCAATCGCCAGTGGCAAGCCAACCGTGCTCGATGTGCCAATGATCAACAACCCAACACCAACGACCGGACATTGGAATATCTTGGACATATACTCGCCGGACAAGGAGGTATCTCACGTCGCGACTTGACGAAACTGGGCTCGTTCAAACGCGCCCAGTTTATTGTGTCAATGCTCATCCGTGTTCGAGCAAATATCAACAGCTTCGTCGCGGCGCAGTCTTCGTTGTTATATGTCTGAACTTTTTTGTTGGTGAGTTACTTTCACCGAAGCACGTGAGATAATTTCAAATTGCGATAACACCGAAGTATGTGCGTTCTTAGCGTTCAAGTTTTCGCTCCCTCAGCGAATGGCAGGTTCGACGGGATGCGTCGCAGCATCACCAACAGGCAGCCAACGGCAGCTTAGGGCCGAATACGAGATGCGGCAGATGAGTGTGAATGAAGGAAAAAAAAATTGGAAACCTCTCTAAGGCCTACTGAAATGCTTTCGCAAATGCTCGAGAAACAAACGGACACGGTGTGGCTGGAATGCCTTATCTTGATACACCCCAAATACGCCGACATCTGGAAATCTGTCATCCAGAAAAACTGGAGACAGTTGCTGGGCCTCAACGAGGTCCAAGGCCATGATCTCCGGCAATAGCCCGATCCCCATTCCCCGGATCAAGGCCTCTCGGTAGATATGGGTTTGGTTTATCACCATGCGCCAGGGTTGTCGCAGTTTGCGCAGGCCGGTCTTTGTTAACAGCGGCCAGCTGTCTC
Source organism: Ruegeria sp. CDSB117 (assembly GCF_059611005.1). NCBI lineage: Bacteria > Pseudomonadati > Pseudomonadota > Alphaproteobacteria > Rhodobacterales > Roseobacteraceae > Ruegeria > Ruegeria sp. CDSB117. Next base: position 172,703 of record NZ_JBXWOS010000008.1, on the reverse strand, counting down.
CAAAGCGCGAACCGCCGAACGCCAGACAGGCATGATTGTCGAGCTCCTGAACGGTGGCCGGCACGCCATGACTTTCAAGATAGGATGGGGCAGCAAACAAACTCAGCCGGGTATCGGTCAGTTTGGTGACAATCAGGGAGCTGTCTTCAAGCGAGATCGCCAACCGGATCGCAAGATCGACCTTTGCACTGACAAAATCAGTCTGATCGTTGTCGAACACCAGATCGAACAACACTTGCGGATAGAGCTTCTGGAAGCTTTCAACGGCATCCATCAGCAGAGTGCCCATGCCTTCGGGCGCTGCCACGCGGACAATGCCCGAAGGACCGACGCCTTTTCGATCCGCAACATCCTGTTCCAGTTCCGCCATCTGGTCCAGCATGGTTTTGCAGCCATGATAGTAACGCTGACCCGCGTCGGTCACCTCCATCGACCGTGTGGTGCGGTTGATAAGCCGCAGACCCAGCATCGCCTCAAGATCGGCCACATGTCGACCTACGATTGCAGGGGTAACGTTCTGGTCCGCGGCAGCGGCTGCGAAGCTGCCCAGTTCAACCGCGCGGGCAAACACAGCCATCTTCCTGAGCTTATCCATTAGATACTTTCAGTTAGTTCTCTATTGCATGCCGCTCCAATTATACCTGAATTCGTCAATGATATATAGCCTCCCAGACAATAGGAGGCCTTGCCATGAAACGCATTCTCACAGCCCTTGCTGCCGCAACCGCCTTTGCGAGCGCCGCAATCGCCGCTGATGACGAGATGAAGCCTGTCATGACCGAGCTGAAAGACGGTGTTTATCAGTTCCACATGGCGCATTATTCCAGCCTGATCGTGATCACCGATGACGGCGTCGTCGTCGTCGTCGTGGATCCCAACCAGGAATTCCGCGCCGAAGCAATGCGCGCCGAAATTGCAAAGCTGACGGATCAGCCGGTGGTCAAGGTGCTCTATTCCCATCCCCATTTCGACCATTCCCGCGGGGGACAGATCTTCAAGGACGAAGGCGCCGAGTTCATCACGCATGAAGGGTGCGCCGAATTGCTGGGCCGTGATCTGGAAAACAGGGTCGTGCAACCTGACGTAACCTATGAAGGGGACGAATACCGGATCGAGCTTGGCGGCAAGGTGGTCGAAATGCGCTACTACGGTTCGAACGATGGTCAGTGCAACAGCGCCATCTACATGCCAGAAGACAAGGTTCTTATGGCGGTCGATTGGCACCTTCAGGGTTTCGTGAACCTTCCCGGCCGCCTGAACACGCATGACTACGTGGGTTCGCTAAACACGCTGCGCCGCGTGACGACCGAACTGGAATTCGACACGGTCATATCAGGGCACATGCCGATGTCGTCGCCGGAGCAACTGGCCGAGGATTTGGCTTTCAACGAGGCGCTTTTCAAAGCAGTGTCGGAAGGTCTTGCTGCGGGCAAGACAGTCGAGGAACTGAAGGAAACGGTCGAGCTGCCCGAGTTCAGCCACTGGTTCATGTATGACCAGAACCTGTCTGCCCATGTGGAGCGCATGACCTATTCGATCTGGCACGGCCACTGACCTGAACAGACCGGGCAGTGTCACTGCCCGGTCCTGCCCCACCCAAATAACCCGAAAACGGAGCATGACATGCCCAAGAAAACCGAAACTACTGGCAAGAAGACGGTCATCAGCGGCTGGCATGAAGGCCGCAAGTATTTCATGGCCGAAAACGAATACACCTCGGTCGCGGCTGGCAAAGAAGACACCCAGTCCGAGTATGTCTTCGGCGCGGGCGAAATCGCGCCCGGCAGCTGCATCCCCGATCACTACCACAAGTGGGAAGACCAGACCTTTCACATCATCGAAGGTGAGCTTGAAGTCAAAATCGGCGATGAGGTTTTCAGGGCCGGGCACGGCGCCAGCATCCAATGCCCGCGCGGTGTCTCCCACTACATGAAAAACGTGGGCGATACGACCGCCAAGCTGATCAGCTACATCTTCCCCGGCGATTGGGCCGAGGCCTTCATGGCCGAAACGTCTCGCCAGAATGAAACCGGCGTGCGAGATCTGAAGCTGATCGAGGAACGTTTTGGCGTTGTCTACCTGTGAGGGTGGCGGAGTAACTTCGATGAAACTCTTTGTCTTTGAAACCTGTCCATTTTGCGTGCGCGCCCGCATAATGGCTGGCCTGAAGGGTCTGTCGCCCGAACTCGTCTATGTGGCGCCGGGGCAGGTTCCAGCCGAGCTTGAGGGTCGGGTCGACAGATTGACCGTTCCAATTTTGGTGGATGGTGAGACGCTGATTCAGGACAGCACAGAAATCATTCGTCATTTCGACTCAATTGGCACGCAATTGCTGCAGTCGTATGGCACCGGCCCGGAACTGGAGGAATGGCGCGAGACGGTATCCTCGGCACTAAACGCCCTGTGCTATCCGCGCATGCCGCGCTTGAATGTCCCCGAGCTGGCATCTTCTGAGGCCCTGGCCTTCTTTGAAAGTGCAATGCCAGAGCGGATAGGAATGGCATTTACGGATGCACTTGGGGAAGCGCCCCCAGAAACGCGAGGTGCAAAGAGTGCAACGTTTCCTAACTCCTGAAGAAGCCAACGAGTTGTTGGCTGCAGCGACCAGCGAAGCCATTGTTGGACGCTGGGATCCTGCAAGGCATACTCTCAAAAAGATCGCCTTTTTGCTTGGCACCGGTGCAGGGCCTGGGGAAATGTTTGCCGTCGATGTCGAGGACATTTTCCCGCAAACTGGACGTGTTTGGATTGCCTGCAAGGAAGCCGGAGCTTCAAAGACCGCATTTCGAGAGCGATGGGTTGTACCCCCTGATTATGCCTGGCGTCTAATGGGTGAATTTCCCAAAGACGGAAAAGCGTTTCGGACACCAAGCGGCTCACCTTACATCCTTCGCGAAAATGGGGGTGGGCAAATGTCAGCGGCCTTTCAGACTGTCCGCGAAGCTGCCGGCCTTGGCTCGGACGTGACCCCGTATGTTTTGCGCCACACTTGGGCAACCTGGTTTTACGCACAAACAAAGGACGACCTACTTTTGAGGAAACTGGGGGGATGGGCCAAGAAGGACATGGCATACCACTACGTAAAACTTGCGCCACCGGATCTCAGCGAAAGACTGTTAAGTTTTGGCTGGGACTTTAGGCAAAATTTGGACAAGCTGCCTTATGGAAAATGTTAATATAATGAAAAGTATACGAAAAAATGAAAGAAGCGTTCCCTTAGCAGGGGAGTGTCTTCGACCACTCGGCCACGTCTCCGCTGGCCGTTATATCCTTGCATGTCGACCAGATACAAGACGATTTTGATCAAGCGCGAAATTTTTCTGAAATCGATTGCGTCGGTGCTGTTGGGATGCATTTGCGTGGCGAAAGTGCTGCCCCATCTGTTCCCTAGTGCGATTTGGAACTATGTGGAGCGTCACCGCGACGTTAACCCGGTTCGTCAGCTTCGATTGCCGCTCGCATGAGAAACAGCGTCGCCGGGTCTAGATCATTTTGGGCCATGATAGCCTCAAAGTTGGGGTTCAGCGCGTTGGTGCCCCAAGGTCGTACAGCCAGGGCAATCCAGATCGCAACAGTGCTGTCTTTGTCCAACTGATGCCTAAACACATCCAGGATTCGGGGTCGCAAATCGGGATAGGTCGTTCCGCCATCGGCCAGACTGCGGATCAGGATGCGCTTTTCGTCGGCGGAGCGTTCAGGCAGCTGCAGCGACTTTTCGATTTCAAGGATTGCCCGATCCCCATCAACTGTGATTCCCGCCAGCCCCCAGTCGTATAGGTTGAGGCCTCCACTGCGAAGCGCGCTTTGATAGCCAAGCCTTACGCGTTCTTTAGCCTTTGGATCCGACTGAAGACCCAACAATCGGATAAGTGCCGGTGCGTAGGCTAAACGATTGGGATTGCGCAGGTCCTGCAATAATTGTGCGGTTGGCACGGCATCGGTCAGGTGGGTCAAAAGCCAATAGGGCGCGCGGTGGATTTCAATCAGCGCCGTGTTGCGCAACAGGCGATCTTCATGTGTGAGATAGGTACTGAAAAAGCCAACCTGCGCCGCGCGATCCGGCGCGCCACTGGTCCAGCCCTGCCCCTCGGCACGCAGTGTTTTAAGGAAATGGGCCCTGTCCGGTGTCATCAGGAAGCCTTTGGTCCAACCGCTGGGCAGGCTGCGACCGGCCTTGTCCTGATACCCCGCCCCGTAGACCATCAAAACCGTTCTGCTCGGACTCGCACGAAAGGCGGATCGCGTAACGCTGTCGACCAGGAAAGGTATCTCGGGCAATCCCCCAACCTGTTCCGGTGTGCCTTTCAAAACCGTAACGGGGGAGAACCTGAAAGGGTTGTCTGGCGATGGTGCCGCCAGCACGATAACACGCGCCGAAAGAATCCGGTCCGCCAGAGAATATTCCGGAAGCTCAACGCAGACGCCGCAGGCTTGGGCAGGGCGGGAATGGAAGCCCACGCAAAGCGCGAACACCGCAAACATTTGCAAGACGCGCCACATGGATCACGCTCCGTTTTAATAGCACCCCAGCCTAAATGCGGGCTTTCGGGTATCCTGACTATGTTATCCGAAAACCGGGTTTTCAGCGAATGGTTTGCAATTAGCAGGCTGCATCGGTTGCACATAACCGTTGCACTTACATCAGGTCGTTTTCCACATCCTCCGCTGAGATGCCCAGTGCATCCAAGCCATTTTCAAGGTGATCCGACATATGCGGCGTACCGATCAGGTAGTCTGCGCAAGGGGTCGAAGCTTCGGACTTGGCGGTTGCAATAGCCTCAGGCAGATCTTCGGCGAAAAAGCTTTCTCGCCCAACCCACATGACAGCCACCAGTTCGGCCTGTTCGTCCTCGCTCATCCGGTCAATAAAGGCGCGCAATTCGCCCTCGGCACGACCCAATTCGCGCCCCATCATTGCAACCTGAGCAATTTTCCTTGGCGAAATTTCCATCATGACCCAACTCCTCGTATTCGCGGTTTCAATAGTACCACAACCATGAGGAAGGGGCTGAGTCTTTGATCTTAAGCAAAGACCTAAGGGCTAAGGCTTGCGACTGCGGGATATCGGCTGATCGGGCACAGAGACGGTTCGGAACGGGACAAACCGGGCCTTCTTGATCTTAAGTTTGATCGCCTGCCACACAATAAGGAAAAACGCACGCCGCGCACCGAAGGGCCGCCGCAGCAACGACCACACGATCGCCCGGTTGGTCAGCGGTGCACGCGGCCCGGTCAGGGTGGCAATCAATCCACCCGCTTTTCGACCATAGTCAATCCAAACGCCGATACGCTCGGGGCGATGGTCAAAGCGAAACTCATACGTCCCTTCGATCTTTTGAAACGGTGAGACATGCATCAGCTTGTCCGCAACGATGCGATCCGTCGGCTGGATCGGCGCAAATCCGGGATTGATGCACAGATAACTGTGGCGCGTGCCGTAAGTGTTCGTAACCTCGGCTACCACCGCATATAGCTGTTCACCGGCATCGAAGCAGAACCAGAAGCTGACCGGATTGAAAACATGCCCCAGCACCCGTGGCTGCGTCAGCAACTCAAGCCTTGCAGGTTGCGTCACACCCATTTCGTCGAATTTAGCTCGCAACCACGCCGCACTCTGCCCTTTGCCGGGTTCACCGCCGTGGTCACGGTCTCGCCAGTACATCGCATTGGCTCGGTTCATCGAAAACAAAAGCGGTGTGTCAGGCCGGGCTTCGGGGTCCAACAGGATGTAATCAATGGAATACCGAAACGCATTCTCGATCCTGCCTTTTCGACCGTGGTAAGTATGGCCTGAAATATGGTCGATCCTGTTCATTCTCGGCTGTGTTCCAGTTTTCCTGTAAGCTGTTCAAGTGGCGCTGTTTTTTTCGTCATGTACATACTTATCATACGGAACATGGTCCGGTTTGGATTAATTTCGCATCACAATGTGATCCAGCTTGGGTGTCGCTGCGTATTGTTGTTATGTTTACCGAGATCGATACCGCGACCTTGGATGAACCGGTGGCCAGCAGGCCTTCACAGAAACCGTGGCGCGCAAAGAAACGCATCAAGGGAAAACCGGTGAACCGAGCGCAAGACAGTTGTGACAAACGAGCTGAGTGGGTGGACCACGTCAGACGTATAAGGGACACGCAGGACCAGGTCGCCTTTGCTGAGTTGTTTCAGCATTTCGCGCCGCGGATCAAGGCGTTCCTGATCAAGTCGGGCTCAGATGCGGCCATGGCCGAAGAGTGCGCTCAAGAGGTGATGGTCACGCTGTGGCACAAGTCGCATTTATTCGATCCTGCGCGGGCGACCGTGGCCACATGGGTGTTCACGATAGCCCGGAACAAACGCATCGACGTCCTGCGCAAACAACGCCGCCCCGAGCCCGAAGAACTGGGATGGGGACCCGAGGCTGAGCCGGAACAGGACGACATACTTGTTCTGCAACAGGAAACCGCGCAGCTGCGCAACGCCCTGTCCGCGCTGCCAGAAGCGCAAAGACAACTGATCGAGAAAGCCTATTTCGGCGATCTGAGCCATCGAGAAATCGCTTCTCAGACCGGATTGCCACTGGGGACGATCAAATCACGGATACGGTTGGCGCTGGACCGCTTGCGCCATGCGATGAATTGAGATGACGGATATGAGCAATAAGATCAAACATCACCTGACAGACGACCTGCTGATGGCTTACGCCGCAGGCACTCTGCCCGAGGCTTTCGACCTGATGGTCGCGACACATCTTTCCCTGTGCAATCAATGTCGTGCGCAGGCCGAAAGCTTTGACGCCGTTGGCGGATATGTCCTGGAAGAACAGGACGAGACCGTTGCGATGAACGACAAGGCACTTGCGGAAACGATGGCTTTGATCTCAAACGGTGCGCCGGTTGCCAAACCCAGGCGACCCGGCTGCTCGGTTTTGCCAACCCCGTTGCAGGACTACGTGGGCGGTGACGTAAATGACATCCGCTGGCGACCAATCGGCATGGGGGTCAAGCAGGCGATCCTGCCGACGAGCGGCGAAGCGACTGCCCGGTTGCTATTCATTCCGGCGGGCACCGCAGTTCCCGACCACAGCCATAATGGCGTGGAGTTGACAATGGTTCTGCAGGGCGCGTTTTCTGATGAGGTCGACCGTTTTGCCCGTGGTGATGTGGAGATTGCAGATGAAGACCTGCACCATACGCCGACAGCCGACATCAGCGGAGATTGCATTTGTCTGGCTGTCACTGACGCGCCGCTGAAATTCAACAAGCTGATGCCGCGTCTGTTCCAACCGTTCCTGAAGATCTGACGCAATCAGCGCTCATGTGGTACCCTGCCCTGCAAGCTGAGTGGTGGAGGCATTTGAAATGATCCGGACTATGTTGTTTATCGTTGCCCTTATGGGTTTTTCATCTGTCGCTTCGGCCCAGCTGGTCGCTGACGTGAAGTTCGAACCTGGCAATTTCGGGACAATGGTCAATGGTACCGTCACTGGAAACGAGTACTTCGACTACAAGTTGGGTGCAAAAGCCGGACAAGAGATGTTTGCCGACCTGAAGGTAAGCGACACAAATGGCAATGGCGTGATCTACTTCAACGTCCTGCCGCCGGACAGTGATGGCTTCGCGATCTACAACGGCTCGATCGACGGGAACACCGCGCGCATCGAACTGCCTGAGGATGGAGACTACACGATCCGGGTCTACCTGATGGGCAATGACCGCGATACGGACAAGACGGTCGGCTACAATCTGGATCTGTCAATCCAGTAATGCCTAGCCTTCAGACTGGCCCAGAGGCACAACGTTGGTCTGATCGTCAGGCGCCAGTTCCTCGAAATCGAAGTTATCCAACCGCTGTGCCCGGCGGCCAGCCTTTTCCGCGCTGATCTTGATTTCCGAGATATCCTTGGCCGCTTGCCCAAAATGGCGGTCCAGATTGCCGACCCGATCACCCAAACGCTCAACATCCTTGTGCAGCAAACCCAGTTCTTTGCGGATCGCCCCAGCTTGTTCCCGCATCCGCGCGTCTTTGAGAATCGCACGCATCGTGTTCAGCGTCGCCATGCAGGTGGTGGGTGAGACGATCCACACGCGTTTGGTAAAACTCTCCTGCACCAGTTCCGGAAACTTGGAGTGCAGTTCGGCATAGACCGCCTCGGACGGCAGGAACATCAGTGCTCCATCAGCCGTTTCACCGTCCAGAATGTACTTCTCGGAAATATCAGTTATGTGCTTGCGCACCGTGCTGCGGAACATCTGAACCGCCGCCTTCAACTCCATGTCATTGGTCGAACCGATCAGGGCCTCATAGGCCTCCAACGGGAACTTGCTGTCGATGACAATCGGCCCTGGAGGGTTCGGGAGGTTGATCAGGCAATCTGCGCGCCGCCCATTCGACAGGGTTGCCTGCAGCTTGAAACTATCCGACGGCAGCGCCTTAGAGACGATATCATTCAGCTGAATCTCTCCGAAAGCACCACGCGTTTGCTTATTCGACAGGATATCCTGCAAAGACAGCACGTCGCCCGACAGTTTGGTTATATTGTCCTGCGCCTTATCGATGGCGGCCAGACGTTCCTGCAACTGTGTCAGCGATGTCGCGGTTTGTTTGGATGATCCATGTAGGGATTCCTTCATCCGCTCCTGCATCTCGGCCAAGGCACGCGCCGATTTCATCGCGTTATCTGCCAGCCGATCATTCATCTGCTGCTGGACCGAGGACAGACGGGATTCAACTGTCTGGATGACTTGCACCTGTGCATTGGCCTGCGTGTCCGAGACATGTTGCAAGCCACCGCGCAATTGTTCCTGCCCCTGCCCCAACTGCTGCACATGCTGGCCCAGGTGCGCCATCTGGCGGGACAAAGGTTCCGCCATACGGGCCGACCGGTTGGCTGCGCGCAGCGACAAAAACAGCAACAGCAGGATCAGCGTAACAACCCCACCCACGGTCAGGATCACTGGGTCGTTTAGCGCATATTGGGTTCCTGCAATCTCGATCATGTTGCCTCGGATGTTCCTGTTTTATTCTCCATAGCCCAACCAATCCAATGGATCAACTGCGGCCGAACAATCGCTCGATGTCGCTCAGCTTCAATTCCACATAAGTCGGCCGCCCGTGGTTGCACTGACCGGAATGGGGCGTGGCCTCCATTTCCCGTAGTAGGGCGTTCATTTCTTCGGCCCGCATACGGCGACCCGACCGGACCGAGCCGTGACAGGCCACCCGGCTGAGGATCGCCTCAATCCGCGCTTGCACCATCTGGCTTTCGCCCTGATCGGCCAGTTCATCCAAAATATCCAGAATCATCGCCCGCGCGTCCACCTCGCCCAGAATAGCCGGCGTTTCACGCACAGCGACCGCACCGCCGCCAAAGGGTTCAATCGTCAGTCCCAGCTTTGTCAGGTCGTCCGCAACCTGCATCAGGCGCGCGCAATCGCTGTCGGACAGTTCAACGATTTCCGGGATCAGAAGCGCCTGAGCCGCGACGCCATTCTTGGCCATCTGGTTTTTGAGCTTCTCATAAACCAGCCGCTCATGTGCCGCATGTTGATCGACGATCACCATGCCGTCTGCAGTTTGAGCGATAATGTAGTTCTCATGCACCTGCCCACGTGCCGCGCCCAAAGGCAGGTTTTCGACCGGAGCCTCGGCGGTTGGCACAGGGGCCGGCTCGACCACGTTGCCGCTGTAATCTTGTGACAGCTCGGCAAACCCCGGCGCATGCGCTTGATACGCCGCCTGCCGTGCAGATGACGAGGGTCGGTCCATCTGATAAACGCGCGCAGGCGTAGGTTGTGCGGGTTCCGGACGCATCGCGCCCAGTGTCGCATTGGCCACTGTGGAGGAGGCCCTGTGCCCGGCCTCGGCCAGCGCGTGCCTCAGGGCCGAGACGATCAACCCGCGCGCGACGCCCGGATCGCGGAACCGGACCTCGGACTTTGCCGGATGCACATTCACGTCGACCAAAGTCGGATCGCAATCGATGAACAAGGCTGCTGCCGGATGACGATCCCGGCTGAGGAAATCGAAATAGGCCGCCCGCAGCGCGCCCGTCAGCATCTTGTCGCGCACAGGACGACCATTGACGAACAGATACTGCGCCACCGCCGCACCGCGCGAATAGGTCGGCAAGGCGGCGTAACCGTACAACCGGATCCCCTCGCGCGTGGCATCGATCTGCAGGGCATTTTCAGCAAACTCGCGCCCGATCACGCGGGCCAGTCGGGCGTGAAGCGCGTCAAACAGATCACCATTTTCGCGGTCGGCGCGGAAGGTCACGCGCCCCTCTCCACCACCAGAGACGTCACGCAGAGTGAAAGTTACCGCAGGTTCGGCCATGGCAAGACGTTTGACTGTATCGGAAATCGCCTGCGCTTCAGCCCGGTCGGTGCGCATAAATTTCAATCGCGCAGGCGTGGCGAAAAAGAGATCGCGCAGTTCAACCACCGTGCCAGCACGTAAGGCGGCAGGTTTCACCGCCTCGATCCGACCACCCGCCACATGGACCGAGGCCGCCTCGCCCCCCGGCACCCGGCTGGTAATGGTCAGGCGCCCGACGGCGCCGAGCGATGGCAGCGCCTCACCCCGAAACCCGAAGGTGTGGATATTCAACAAATCGGACCCATCAATTTTCGAGGTCGCGTGGCGCGACAGGGCCAATGGCAGATCCTCAGCGGCAATCCCACAGCCATCATCGGTGACGCGAATCAGCGTCTTACCCCCATCGGCAATGTCGATCGCGACGCGGGTTGCGCCAGCGTCGATGGCATTTTCCACCAATTCCTTGACTGCAGAAGCCGGACGTTCAACAACCTCGCCTGCGGCAATACGGTTGATTGCTGCGTCGTCAAGTTGCCGGATGACCGGTCGATTTTCGCTGATATTGGGGTGTGCCTGCGCCATACCACCAGACCTAGCACATACGCGCGCGATTCTGCCACCGCTTTGGCTTGCATTTAATGTGAGGAGGGGGCGTTCGAACAATCGCACCGTGCCAGCCTAGACTTGCGGTCAGTCTGGGCGCGATTGCTCGAACGATCCGGAGTGAGTGGTGGTCATCCAATAATCAATGGGTCATTTCATACCACGAATACGGTTTCACGATGCGAAGACTCTCTGGGCCTCAAGTCGGGTGGCGAAGTTTGGCCGATACCACGCAGGACCCAGCGGCGAGAAAATGCCGGGTCACGCGGTTCCGGGTGCACCCGCCCGGGTCCGGCACGGCCCCCACAAAGCCGTAAGCGCAAGGATCAGGCCGGACATTGTTGCGATCATGCCCGCAGCACTGACCGCGTCCGCCGCCCCCAGCCAGAGCGGACCATATCCGGCCAGCACATACCCGGAGACGGCCGACAGGATGGCAAAGACGATGCTCCATGCGATCTGGGTTTCCAGCCGGTTGGTCATCATGCGCGCCGCTGCGGGTGGGCAAATGAACATGGCAATCACAATGATCGAACCCACGGCGTCAAATGCCGCCACGGCGGCAATAGCTGCCGTGATCACCAAAGCCATACCCAGAACTCCGGTCCGAACACCAATGGTACGCGCAAACCCTTCGTCAAAGGTGGAAATCTTCAGCGGCCGCCAGAACAGCCATACAAAGACAGATACCGCCAGCAAAGTCAGCGCAATCCGAGGCAATTCCGGCGGCAACCCCGCCAGCGCCACAGGATCCAACACCGAAGACCAGCCCACAGCGTCCAACCAGATCAGGCTTTCCAGATTGCCATAAAGCGCATGTTCAACATCCAAGTGTACGGTCGAAGTATCGGTTTGTTCGAGCAGCAGCACACCGGCTGCAAACATCGTGGTGAAAACCACCCCCATCGCGGCACCCGCCTCGATCTGCCCCAGCCGCCTGACAGCTTCGATCAGAACCACAGCCACCACTGCCGCGCCCGCGGCGCCCAGCATCATTGGCCAGGTCGAAATCGTTCCGGTCAGCAGAAAGGCCACGACAATACCCGGCAGCACCACATGGCTGATCGCATCCCCGATCAAGGCCTGTTTGCGCAGGACCAGGAAGTTCCCGGGCAAAGCGCAAGCGATGGCGGCAAACGTGCCGATCAGCAAGGGTGTCAAAGACAGGGGTACGAATTCTTCACCGCTCATGCCGGAACCTCCTGCGGGCCGCCGATCTGGCGGTCGATCTCGGCGATCTGATCTTGGGTCAGGACGGTTTCGATGTCCCGCAACCCGTCATAGAGCGCAGCCGTTGCCTCATGCATCTGATCAGCCCTGACGATTTCCCAGCGCCTTTCATCGCGCAACGCCTTGGCCGCGCGCGCCTTGCCTGTTTCGGTGGCCACGCCATCCGCCCGCGCCAAACCGGCACGCCGCAAGAGACGCAAGGTCAGTGGCTCATAGATCTTTTGCCCTTGCGCCAGTGCCAGCAGACCCTGCCGAATATGAACCCGGCGCTGGAACCGCAGGTGCCGCAGAACCGCTGCCAGAACTCCACGGACAGGCGCAAGTAACAGGGACAGTGCGAAAAAGCCAAAGCTGACCAGTACAATGATCGGGCCGGTGGGCAGATTGGGGGCCGAGGCTGACATCGCCGCACCCAGATAGCCCGCCAACCCTCCGGCCAGTCCAGCCAGCAGCACCACGCGGTCCGAACGGTCCGTCCAGAAACGCGCCGTGACAGGTGGGATAATCAGCAGCGCCACAATCAGGATCAGCCCGACAATTTTCAGGCCCACCACAGTAACTGCCATGACCAGCCCCATCATCGCCAGATCAATCCGGTGCACCGGCAGGCCCCTGGCAGCAGCGTATTCAGGGTCGAAGGCGACCATGGTCATAGGTCGGCGAATGATCATGACGAGCAACAGCGTCGCTGCCCCACCGATTGCGATGACCAGCGCATCCGCCCACAACATCCCTGCGGTTGAGCCCAGCAGGAACCCTTCCAGCCCGGCCTGACGACCGACGCCCATGGTCTGGATCACTGTCAGCAGAACGATGCCGAGACCGAAAAATACCGACAGGATGGCACCAATGGCGGCATCCTCGGCCAGTCGCGTGTGGCGAGTCAGCCAGTTCATGCAAAGCAAACCGACCCAAGCCGACACCGCCGATCCGGCCAATAGGCCGATCAGGTTACGCCCATCGCCCCCAAGGGCGACCAAAACCATGAACCCGAGGCAGACCCCGGGCAGCGTTGCGTGGCTGATTGCATCACTGACCAGCGCGCGTTTTCGCAGGAACAAAAAGGTGCCGGTCACACCGGCGGATATACCCAGCAAAGTCGCACCAATGGCGACCAGCGTGGCGTTATAGCCCAGCTGCAGGGTCAGAGCATCCCAAAGCATGATTACCCCAATGCGCGCGAGATCTGATCGATCTGGGCGGTGGCCAAACGGCCGCCATAGGCAGATTGCAGCGTTTCGGCAGTAAAGGCCTCGGCCACAGTTCCTTCGGCCACTTTGCGTGTGTTGATCAGGAAGACATGGTCGAAGTAATCAGTCACAGTGGCAAGATCGTGATGTACGACAACAACGGTCTTGCCAGCCTCTTTCAGCGACTTCAACACTGCGATTATTGCTTTTTCCGTCGCGGCATCGACACCGGCAAAGGGCTCATCCAGCAGATAAAGATCGGCATCCTGCGCCAGAGCACGGGCAAGGAAAACGCGCTGCTGCTGGCCGCCTGAAAGCTGACCAATCTGGCGGTCGGCAAAATCGCGCATCCCGACCCGGTTAAGGCAGTCCATGGCCCGGGACATATGCCGAGCACGGACGCGGCCCAACAACCCCAGCTCGCGGGACAGGCCCATCAACACAACGTCAATCACACGCGTCGGGAAATCCCAATCGACGCTGGCGCGTTGTGGTACATACGCGATCCTGGCGCGCTGTTTTTCAAGCGGTTCACCAAAAACCAAAACCTGCCCGGACAGGGGTGAGACAATACCCAGCGCCGCCTTCAGAAGCGTAGACTTCCCCGCCCCGTTTGGTCCGATGATCGCCGTCATCGCGCCGGGCTGCACGGTCATATCCACCGAAAACACGGCGGGTTTCTGACCGTAAGAAACAGTCAGACCGCGAATGACCAGAGGGCAGTCCTTTGTAGTTTTCTCAGCAACCGAAGCACCCTGATGCGCAGCCAGCGACAGCATCGTTCAGGACCCCGCCGACAATTTGCCGTTCATGCCATGCTCGGGCACGTCTGCGCCCAACGCCCCGGCAATCACAGAGATGTTGTGATCCAGCATCCCGATATACGTACCCTCGTACGTGCCCGGTTCACCCATCGCGTCGGAATACAGCTCTCCACCGATGCCAACATCATGGCCTTTGGCCGCGGCCCCTTCGATCAGCGCGCGCATGGACCGATCAGAAACCGAGCTTTCGACAAACACCGCCGTCAGCTGTTGATCTACCAAGGTATCGACCAGTTCGCCGATCCGGTTCAAACCGGCCTCGGACTGGGTCGAGATGCCCTGAATGCCAAGCACTTCATAGCCGTATTCCTCACCGAAATAGCCAAAGGCGTCATGCGCCGTTACAAGCACACGGTTGTTTTCCGGCACGTCGGCCAGCACTTGTTTACCGTAGGCTTCCAACTGATCAATCTCGGCCAGATGTGTCTGCGCGTTCGCGGCGAAAAAATCAGCAGCTTCGGGGCGCGCGTCTGTCAGGGCTTTTTGAACTTCGACCACCACATCGCGCCAGACGGCCGGGCTCATCCATACATGCGGGTCATACTTGTCGGCATAATCGTCATGTGCGCGCAGCTTGGACTTATCTACCCCCTCGGCAACAGCCACGACCGGGCGTTTGCGCCCAAGATCATGGAAAAAGTTTTCCATCTGCGCCTCAAGGTAAAGACCGTGCCACAGGATCAAATCCGCCCGGGTCATATCCACGATATCGCTGCGGGTCTGACGATAAGCATGCGGGTCGACGCCCGGGCCCATCAGGCCCTTGACCTCAACCTGATCACCACCGATCTGACGCGCCGCATCAGCGATCATGCCTGTGGTTGCAACCACTTTCAGCGGTGCCTCGGCCCAGGCTGTGACCGGCAAAGCGGCGGCAAAAGCCAAAGCCGCAAGAAAACTACGACGAATCATTTCTGACCCCATTTAGGTATCCTCTTGAGAATGAATATGCGAACCATTCGCAACTAAGTCAACGTCATTGCGAATTATTCGCAAGAAAACATTAAATTTGTCCATTTGGTCAAAAAAATTGCACGCGCAAGGCCGCTATGCCTTCCAATTAGCGCCAAGCCGTGCGATTTTGGCGCAAACCTCCCAAAGGATGTGAAGATGGAAACGCAGAGCTCAGAAAGCCCCGTGCGCACCGCGCATCTGCCGCAAGTGACCGAGCCTAGAAACCCTGGAATGGAATTGGATCTGGACTGGGTACGCGCCGTGCAGGTCAATACTTCGGCCATTGAACGCCGCGCCGCGACCCTGCCCGGTCGTCGGTCTGTCAAAAAAGAGTATCAGGCCGCATGGCTGTTGAAGGCGGTCACGATGATCGACCTGACCACCCTGTCGGGTGACGATACGGTCGGACGTGTGCGCCGTCTGTGTGCCAAGGCACGGCAACCCGTTGCACCTTCGGTTCTGAAAGCGCTGGATATGCCGCCTATCACAACCGGGGCCGTTTGCGTCTATCACGACATGATCGAAACCGCCGTGGACGCTCTGCATGGCACCGGCATCCCTGTTGCTGCGGTTTCCACCGGCTTCCCGGCAGGTTTGTCACCATTCCATCTGCGCGTGGCCGAGATCGAAGAAAGCGTGAAGGCCGGTGCCGAGGAAATCGACATCGTGATCTCGCGCCGTCACGTCCTGTCTGGCGACTGGCAAGCTTTGTATGACGAGATGAAGGCCTTCCGTGTGGCTTGCGGCGATGCGCATGTCAAAGCCATCCTCGCCACCGGAGAGCTGGGCAGCCTGCGCAACGTCGCGCGCGCCTCGCTGGTTTGCATGATGGCGGGCGCTGATTTCATCAAGACTTCGACCGGTAAGGAAAGCGTCAACGCGACCCTACCCGTTTCGCTGGTGATGATCCGCGCGATCCGCGACTACTATGACCGGACCGGGTATCGTGTTGGTTACAAACCAGCAGGTGGGATCTCCAAAGCCAAGGACGCATTGGTCTACCTGTCGCTAATCAAAGACGAGTTGGGTGATCGTTGGCTGGAACCCGACCTGTTCCGCTTTGGCGCGTCATCGCTGCTGGGCGATATCGAACGGCAATTGGAACATTATGTAACGGGCGCGTATTCCGCCGGTTACCGTCACTCTATGGGCTGAGGACAAGAACAATGACAGTCAAAGAGATTTTCGAAACCATGGACTATGGCCCCGCCCCCGAAAGCGCGGCTGAAGCGCTGGCCTGGCTGGTCGATCAGGGCGACAAGTTCGGTCACTACATCGACGGTGCCTTTACCAAGCCGGGTAAGGGGTTCGAGAGCCGCAACCCAGCGACCGGAGAGGTTCTGGCCAAGCTGACACAGGCGAAACAGGCCGATGTGGATGCCGCCGTTACTGCCGCACGTAAAGCGCAGCCGAAATGGGAGAAGCTGGGCGGCGCAGGCCGCGCTAGGTACCTCTATGCCATCGCGCGCCTGTTGCAGAAGCATTCGCGTCTGTTTGCCGTGCTGGAAAGCCTCGACAACGGCAAACCGATCCGGGAGTCACGTGATATCGACATCCCGCTGGCGCAGCGGCATTTTTACTATCACGCGGGCATGGCGCAGTTGATGGAAAGCGAATTGCCTGATGCCGAGGCGTTGGGTGTCTGCGGGCAGATCATCCCGTGGAACTTTCCGTTGCTGATGCTGGCGTGGAAGATTGCCCCGGCACTTGCGATGGGCAACAGCGTGGTTCTGAAGCCAGCAGAATACACTTCGCTGACCGCACTTCTGTTTGCTGACATTTGCACACAGGCCGGGCTGCCCAAAGGCGTAGTCAACATCATCACTGGTGACGGCGCAGTGGGCGAGATGATCGTGAACGCGGACGTGGACAAGATCGCCTTTACCGGCTCGACCGTTGTGGGCCGCCGTATCCGTGAAGCGACTGCAGGGTCGGGCAAGGAACTGACATTGGAACTGGGCGGCAAGTCGGCCTACGTCGTCTTTGATGATGCCGATATCGACAGTGCCATCGAAGGTCTGGTCGACGCGATCTGGTTCAATCAAGGGCAGGTCTGCTGTGCCGGCTCGCGCCTGTTGGTGCAGGAAGGCATCGCTGAGCGCTTCCACGACAAGTTGCGTGCACGGATGGACAAGCTGCGCATCGGCGATCCGCTGGATAAATGCATTGATGTTGGCGCGGTTGTAGACCCGGTCCAACTGCAAACCATCAAAAGCATGGTCGAAAGCAACACCGCGGGCCACGTGCACCAAGCCGCCTGCGATCTGCCTGCGAACGGATGTTATTACCCGCCTACGCTGATCTCGGGCCTCGAAACCTCTGACCCGCTGATGCAGGAAGAAATCTTTGGCCCGGTTCTGGTGTCCTCAACTTTCCGCACACCGGAAGAGGCGGTGGAGCTGGCCAACAACACCCGTTACGGGCTGGCCGCGACCGTGTGGACAGAGAATGTGAACCTCGCACTGGATATCGCGCCCAAGCTGGTCGCGGGCGTGGTTTGGGTGAATGCCACCAATCTGTTTGATGCGGCTGCTGGTTTCGGCGGCGTGCGCGAAAGCGGCTTTGGCCGTGAAGGCGGCTGGGAAGGCTTGACCGCGTACACCAAGCCCAAAGGCAAAGCTAAGCCGTTGGCGAAGGTCGAAGCGGCCATCGGCGAGGGCTCTCCGGTCGATCCGATTGACCGTACCGCCAAGATGTATGTCGGAGGCAAGCAGGCACGGCCTGATAGCGGCTATTCGAAACCCGTCTGGGGTAAATCCGGGCTGTTGGGCCACGTGGGCCTCGCCAATCGCAAGGACGTCCGCAATGCAGTTGAAGCTGCGGCAGGGGCCAATGGATGGTCCAAGACCACCGGCCATCTGCGGGCACAGATCCTGTATTACATCGGCGAAAACCTCTCGGCCCGTGCCGATGAATTCGCCGCGCGCATCGACGCAATGACCGGCAAGAAGGACGGAGCGAAAGAGGTCGAGACCTCAATCCAGCGTCTGTTCACAGCCGCCGCCTGGGCCGACAAGTACGACGGTCAGGTGCACGGCGTTCCGATCCGTGGCGTGGCGATTGCCATGAAAGAGTCCGTCGGCGTCATCGGTGCGCTTTGTACGGACGAGGCGCCTCTGCTGGGTCTGGTCTCGGCCATGGCTCCGGCGATTGCAATGGGGAATCGGACAGTCTTGGTGGCCTCAGAGCCCTACCCTCTGGCAGCGACTGATTTCTACCAGATTCTCGAAACCTCAGACGTGCCTGCTGGTGTGGTCAACATCCTGACCGGCAGCCACGCGGAACTGGCGAAACCGCTGGCCTCGCACCTGAATGTCGATGCGGTCTGGTCGTTCTCATCCACCGACTTGTCGAAAGAGATCGAGGTCGTCTCGGCTGGGAACCTGAAACGGACCTGGGTGAATAACGCGACGGCATTTGATTGGGGCGTGGACCATTCCCGCCGCTTCCTGCAGGCTGCGACCGAAGTCAAAAACATCTGGGTGCCCTACGGCGAGTAGGGCTCCCCGCCAAGGGAGGCCTACATGGACTTTTCAGGAAAAACCGTCGTCGTCATCGGTGGAACCAGCGGTATCAATCGCGGCATTGCCGAGGCCTTTGCGGCCTCGGGTGCCAAACTGGCGGTCGCTAGCCGGTCGCAGGAAAAGGTCGATGACACCGTTGCTGCGCTGAAAGCTGCGGGGGCCCAAGACGCCATCGGTGCGGCGTTCGATGTACGTGACCCGGAGGCCGTGGCAAACGGGCTGAAACAGTTCCACGACGCGTTCGGTGACTTCGACGTGCTGGTATCGGGCGCGGCGGGCAACTTCCCGGCATTGGCGGCAGAGATGTCGGTCAATGCGTTCAAGACCGTAATCGATATCGACCTGATGGGCACGATCCACGTGATGAAGGGGGCCTATCCTTTCCTCAAGCGTCCGGGTGCCAGCATCATCAACATCTCGGCCCCGCAATCCTATCTGCCTTACGAAGGCCAGGCCCATGTCTGTGCCGCCAAGGCAGGCGTGGATCAGATCACCCGCACCCTGTCGATGGAATGGGGCATCGAGGGTATCCGTGTGAACTCAGTCGTGCCGGGCTTTATCGAAGGCACTGAAGGGGCCAAGCGTTTGGCCCCTACGCCAGATGCCGGAGAAGCGTTGCGCAAGGATGTCCCCTTGGGCCGTTGGGGTCAGCCGCAGGACGTGGCGAACGCCTGTATGTTCCTAAGTTCTGATCTGGCCAGCTATATCAGCGGCACGGTTCTGGCCGTCGATGGCGCGTTGTACCAGCGTGGTTCTGGCAAGTTCGGACAGATGATGGGGCAAATGTTGCGCGCGCAGGCGAAAGCACGCTCATAAAACCCATTAACCTGTGAGGTTGTTCATTTACGGTTTCACTTAATTGGCACAGCGTAAGACCCATTCATTGCGAGGGTGGGTCCTTACATGCTGAATAGTCCATTTGAATTTACCGAGTTTGTCGAATTGGCCACCATGATCGGCGTGGCCGGGGCTGGCCTATACATTCTGAACTACTTTTTACTGCAAATCGGCATAGTCCGCGGCAATGGCGTGCTCTACCCGGTTCTAGTTATCGTTGCTGCAACCTGCGTTCTGATCAGCATGGTTGAAGAATTCAATCTTGCCGGTTCGATCATACAGATGGCCTATATCGCGATCTCGGTCATCGGATTGCTGCGCGGATACCTTTCGCGGCATCTCATTCGCTTTTCCGCAGCCGAGCGCCAGTTCATCTCGCACCATCTTGGGTCGCTGAAACCGCATCATGCCCGAAAGCTATTGAACACTGCGTCGGTTCAGGAGTTCGCCAAAGGCGACATTCTGATCGAAGAAGCCAGAACAACAGATTTCCTTGGCTATGTCCTGAGCGGGCGAACAACCATCCTGCAAAATGGTCAGGTCATCAATATTTGCGGCTCGGACGAGACACTGGGAGAGCTGACATTCGGCCTTGGCCTGCCCGCAACGGCCACCGTCATCGCCTCAGAGCCGACAACCTGCCTGGTGTTCGACAATTTCCGTCTGTCGCGCCTGCTACGCCGCAACCGGCATATCGACGACGCGCTTAAAGCCGCGCATTTCAGGCACGCGCGGCAAAAGCTTCTGAGCAGCAACAAGCATACGCTTCGGGCACAGAAACGGCCCGTCGCGGCCTGAACGGGTTTAGCCGTCCAGACCCTCGGGCTTGCCGACAATGGTGAAATGAAGCCCGTCAGGGTCCAGCAATTCGCTGGCGACCCGGTTGATCTCTTCCAGCGTGATCGCATTCACCTTGTCGTTGCGGGTGGCGATATAGTCGATGGGCAGGTCTTCCATCTGCATCCCGACCATGATCCCCGCAATCTGGCCATTGCCGTCAAACCTCAGCGGGTAAGCGCCCGTCAGGTAGGTTTTGGCATCGTCCAGTTCTTTCTGGGTCACACCTTCGGATGCGGCCCGTGCCCACTCGTCACGGATCACTTCGACCGCTTCGGCAATGCGATCATTGCTGGATGACACGGATCCCAGATAGACCGAGGCCAGATCCTTGGGCACCAGGTAAGTGCCGACGCCATAGGTCAAGCCGCGCTTCTCTCTTACCTCCTGCATCAGGCGGCTTTCAAACCCGCCCCCGCCAAGGATGTGGTTCAGGATAAAGGCGGCAAAGAAATCGGGATCATCGCGGTCAATGCCCGCATGTCCGAACAGGGCCACAGATTGCGGCGTGTCGAACTCGACCACGCTCACGCCACCAGGAATGGACACATCGGCACGTTCAGGGATCGGCTTGCCTGTTTCCGGTAGGTCGGCCAGCAGTTTATCCAGCAACGCGCCCAATTCTTCGGGGGTGATGTCACCCACCGCGCCTATATACATCCGGTCTTTGGCAAAGACATCCTGATACGCTGTGACCACGTTTTCGCGCGTCAGGGCTGTCACGCTTTCGATCGTGCCTTTGCCTTCTGTGCCATAGGGGTGATCGCCATAGGCCATGCGCGCAAAGTTACGACCCGCAATGTCATTCGGGTCGGTTTGATCGGATTTAAGGCCGGACAGTACCTGCGCCTTTACCCGATCCACCGCATCCTGATCAAAGCGGGGTTCGTGAATTGTGGTGCGCAGCAGGTCGATCACGTCGTCCCGGTTTTCAGTCAGGAACTGCGCGGTGATCGACACTGTGTCATCAGTTGCATTGTACCGGAACGAGGCCGCCAGCGATTCCAGCTCACGCGCATAGGTGCGGGCATCCATGTCGCCTGCGCCTTCCTCAATCAGGCCGCTCATCAGGTAGACCGCACCGCGTTTGTCCGCGTCATCCAGCGATGTGCCGCCGCGAAAACGCAGCTCCAGCGCGGTGAAGGGGATTGAGTGATCCTCGACTAGCCATGCGGTGATACCACCCGGAGAAGTAACCTCTTCGATCTCGATATCGGCCCACGCGGGCAAAGCGAAAACGAACGCGATCAGAGTTGCGAAAATCCGTTTCATTGCGTCACCTCATCATCGCGCATCAACCAACCGGTGACCGATGTTTCCGGCTGTATCACCTCGCGCGCGGCGGCGATAATCTCTTCCCCGGTGACAGCCTGCAGAATATCGGGCCAGGCCTGCACATCCTCGACCGTCAGACCACTGGTCAGAGCGCGACCATAGCGGTTGCCAATCCCATCCACATTGTCGCGCGCATAGGTCTGCGAAGCCCGCAGCTGCATCTTGATCCGGTCAAGGTCTTCTTCATTCACACCCTCAGCGATGAAGTCGGCAACCGCCTGATCCATTGCATCCTCGGCCTCTTGCAAAGATACACTGGCGGCTGGAACAACCAGAAGGTCAAAGGTCGTATCATCCAGCGAGACACCCCGGTAGAACGCCCCGGTGTAGACAACCTTCTGCTGCTCGAACTGCAGCTTTTCGTTCAGGTAGGATGTCGTGCTTCCACCCAACAGTTCTGCCAACAGAAACAGAGCAGCTGCCTTCTCCTGTTCGCCCGGATCACGTTCGGGGGCCAGATAACTACGCTGAACATAAGGCTGCGACACGCGCGCATCCTTGTAAGTAAGACGGCGTTCTGCCGTTTGCGGCGGTTCCTGTGACCGGACCCGTTCGGGTAAGTCAGGGTTGGCGGGGATCACACCGTAATATTGCTCGGCCAGCGATTTGACCTCGTCTGGTTCGACATCACCGGTGACGACCAGAATGGCGTTATTGGGCGCATAATGGGTCTGGTAGAAGGACAGCGCGTCCTCCATGTCCAGCGTCTCCATCTCGTGGCGCCAGCCGATGATTGGCACGCCGTAGCGATGGTTGAGGTACTGCGACGCGCTCATCTGTTCACCGAACAGCGCACGCGGGCTGTTGTCGGTGCGCTGGTTGCGTTCCTCAAGGATCACGTCGCGTTCAGTGACAATATCATCTTCGCTCAGGCGGATATTGCGCATCCGGTCCGCCTCCATCCGCATCATCAATTCCAGCCGGTCAGCAGCGACGCGTTGGAAATAAGCGGTGTAGTCATATGATGTGAAGGCGTTGTCGGTGCCGCCATTGGCCGCAACGGTGGCGGAAAATTCGCCCGGGGCCAAAGTGTCAGTGCCTTTGAACAGCAGATGCTCAAGGAAATGCGCCACACCCGATGATCCTACGGGTTCATCCGCCGACCCGGCGCGATACCACACCATATGCTGCACAACAGGCGCGCGGTGGTCTTCGATCACGACGACATCCATGCCGTTGTCCAGCGTAAATGTAGTCACCGCTTCGTGCCCCTCGCTTGCAGCAAGAGGGGTTGCGGCCATCAGGGCTGCCGACAATGCCAGGGCCCGAACCATAGGGCGTCCTCCGTTTGATTTATGCTGTTCAAACTACGGTGGCACCACGCGGGTTCAAGGCCAATGACGAAAAGTTAAAGATTATTCATCTACCGGTGGCGCCGATGGTGTTTCGATCCCGGCTTGGCGTGCAGCCTCATTCTGACGGTCGGGGTTCAGCGTTTCGCGGCGGTAGACCTGCGAATACCGATCCACGTTGAACAAGCGCAAGCGCGTCAGGCGGCTCTGCTTTCTGCGGAACTCTGCATCCTCGGCATCAACCACCTGCCGGGCATTCGCCGGAACTCCATACCGGCTGGAGGCCGTCACAAGGGCCGCGTCCGTGGACGGGATGGCCGTATTTGCGTTCAGCGAAGATTCGTTCCCGCCAAGGGCAACGACAGCTTCCGCCTTAGGGTTCGGATCGGTCAGGTTATTCCCCCCCAGCGTAGGCGCAGGCAGAAAAGCGTAATCCTTGGGCTGAGTCAGTGGTTTGACAGGCAGGACCGAGAATTCGTCCGGCCCCTGCCCGGGCGCTTCCAAGTGGCGCAATCCGATATCGGAACAGCCCGCAGCCGCAAAGGCCAATGTCAAAGCAAATATGGAACGCGGCAGCCGCATCAGAGTCTCCAGCCTGTTTCAGGCGCTTTTATCGCATTTCAAATGGCACGTCACGAGGCCTTTTTGCCTTCGAACAGCACCAGACCAATCGCTCCGGCGAAAATGAACACATCGGCCAAGTTAAACACGAAGGGGTTGTTTATGCCACAGCAAGACATGTTCAGGAAATCCAGAACATAGCCATAAAGCAAACGGTCTATGACATTGCCCATCGCGCCCCCGACCAGCAATCCGCCACATACCAACATCAGTTTTGACGGGGCTGATCGCCAGAGCCACAGTAAAACACCGATCGAGATGGCGACGGAAACACCAATCAGCGCCCAGCGGGCGGCCTCGGTATTGCCTTGGAACAGGCCGAAATTGATGCCCCGATTCTCACCGTATTTGAACACCAGCAGCGGCGGCAGGACATCGATATTCCCTTCGGCCACGCGCATCACGTGAACGACCAGATACTTGCTGATCTGGTCGATCAGAAACGCAGCCAGTGCGGCCCAGAGAAGCAGGCGATAGCGCATCAGTGGCGGAAGTGGCGCATGCCGGTAAAGACCATGGCCAACCCGGCCTCATCCGCGGCTGCGATCACCTCGTCATCGCGCATCGAGCCACCCGGCTGGATAACACAGGTTGCGCCAGCCTCGGCCGCTTCCATCAGACCGTCCGGGAACGGGAAAAACGCATCCGACGCCACGGCGGAACCGATTGTCAGTGGTTGGGCCAAGCCCAGAGCATCGGCCATGCGCTCGGCTTTCTTCGCTGCAATCATCGCCGAGTCCAGGCGGCTCATCTGCCCGGCACCCACACCAACGGTTGCTCCGTCTTTGACATAGACGATGGCATTGGATTTGACGTGTTTCGCCACTTTCCACGCAAACAGAAGATCGCGCATCTGTTCCTCGGTCGGGGATTTCTTAGTGACGACCTTCAGGTCATCCAGGCCGACAAATCCGTTGTCCTTGTCCTGCACCAGAAGGCCACCGGCTACCTGACGGACGGTTTTGCCACCGGTGGTCACATCTGGCAGGCCATCGGTTGTCAGCAGACGCAGGTTCTTTTTGGCTGCAAAGATTGCCTTGGCCTCATCCGACGCACCCGGAGCGATCACAACTTCGGTGAAAATTCCGGTGATTTCCTGCG
Organism: Ruegeria sp. CDSB117; assembly: GCF_059611005.1. NCBI lineage: Bacteria > Pseudomonadati > Pseudomonadota > Alphaproteobacteria > Rhodobacterales > Roseobacteraceae > Ruegeria > Ruegeria sp. CDSB117. The sequence continues at coordinate 148,056 of NZ_JBXWOS010000008.1, read as the reverse complement.
CGGTTTCGGCATCCAGCGGCTGGTTCAGCGCAATGATCCCGCCAAAGGCCGAAGTGCGGTCACAATCAAACGCGGCCTTATAGGCCTCGATCAATGTCGCGCCCTTGGCAACACCGCAGGGGTTGGCATGCTTGATGATCGCGCAGGCTGCGCCTTGCGCCGGATCGAACTCGGCCACCAGTTCAAATGCCGCGTCTGTGTCGTTGATGTTGTTGTAGCTCAGCTCCTTGCCCTGATGCTGCACCGCTGCCGCCACACCGGGGCGGTTGGTGCCATCGGTGTAGAAGACCGCCTGTTGGTGGCTGTTTTCGCCATAACGCAAGGTCTGCTTCAATTCTCCGGCAAAGGCGCGACGGCGCGGAGCCTGCGCGGCCAACGCATCGGCCATCCAATTCGACACGGCCGCGTCATAGGCGGCGGTACGAGCATAGGCTGTCTGCGCCAGGTTCTGACGGAAAGCATAGGAAGTCTGGCCATCGTTAGCCGCCAGCTCAGCCAGCAGCAGGTCGTAATCCTGAACATCCACAACCACATTCACAAAAGCGTGGTTCTTCGACGCAGCGCGGATCATAGCCGGGCCACCGATATCGATGTTTTCGATGCATTCGTCGTAACCCGCACCTTTGGCTACCGTGGCCTCGAACGGATAGAGGTTCACCACCAGCAGGTCGATCGCGCCGATGCCATGTTCGTCCATCGCTGCCACGTGGCTGTCATTGTCGCGCAGGGCCAGCAGCCCGCCATGCACCATCGGATGCAGCGTTTTCACGCGGCCATCCATCATCTCGGGGAAGCCGGTAATCTCGCTGACATCCTTCACCGCAAGCCCTGCGTCGCGCAGCGCCTTGGCTGTACCGCCAGTCGACAGCAGTTCGACCCCACGCTCGGCCAGTGCCTTTCCCAGCTCGATCAGCCCGGTCTTGTCGGAAACGGAAAGCAACGCGCGGCGCACTGGGTGAAGATCGGTCATGGGGTCAAAGGTCCTTTTGGCGTCAGTCAAACTCGGGCTCGTCCCGGTGCAGATCGCGCACGGCATAGGCAGTATCCTGTGCCTTGCTCAGCGTCCACCGGATGCGCGTCGCATACTCCATTGCGCGCCCGGATAGAACGATCTGTTTTGTCGCGCGTGGCTTTAAACGGCCTTTTTCCAGATAAACACTTGGTTCTACGAATAATTTTCCCACGCCATCATGGCGGAAAACCCAGATCTCACCACTTTTCAGCGCCATCGAAACCGCCGCACCGCCTAAATCCAGCGCCGCATCCACGTCCGGATGCAGGTGAAACCGAATATCGAAACCGATGCCTTTCAGGCCCGAGGCGTCCATCGCCTTGTCAAATTGCCGCTTCGCCTTGTCGGTGGCCGTCAGCAGAATATCCTCGCAGGCCAGCTCACGCCCATCAAAGCGCAGCTCAAAGGTACGCGCATGAGTCAATCCGAAGACCTTGGTATACCCGTCATGCCCGGCCATGAAGCGTGTGCCTTCAAAGGCGTCCTCAAAATCAATGGGAACCTCATGCGGCGCATCCACCAGTGCCTCACGTTCTGCGCCTTGCGTCGGTGGCGCCAGCCGAGCGCTTGAATACCCATCAAGGCAAAGTGTCGAATGCGACGGTGTCGCCCGACCCGCGCGCCGCCATTCCGTCCCAAAGCTTTCGCCTGATCCGCAATTCACCACCAGTGGTCTGCGGCCAGACGTCAGTTCGAACGCCAGGGTCGAGGCATGGGCGTTGTACGACGCCGCCCCCTTGGGCGGAGTGGCGGCATCCACAATCACGCTGGTTCTGGCCGCATAAAGCCGGGCAAATCCCATGGACAGCCCCGTGGCGTGATGTGGCCTGACACCGCTTTGCGCCAGTGCCTGATCCAGACGCCCTTCCACACCACGCCCACCGCCGTGAAACCGAGCCAAAGCCCCGTCTGCATGGCGCAAGCTGCGCAAGGTGGGGGCCATGCGTTTGATGGCACTTGCCTGCGCCCCGGGCGTGCCCCGGCCCAACGCGCTGAGCGCGGCCGAGGTCCATGAAAGCAGCATAAAGACCTCAAGCAGCTCTTCGGGGTTGCGGGTTAAGATTCCGCCCTGTTCGTCGACCTGACTGTCACACTCGCGCGCCAAAGCACGAAGGGCGGGATCGGCCATCTGCTCCAACCCCTCCAACGCCAATCCAGCCTGCACCAACCCGGCAAGCGCCTCAAACCGGGGAAGACCGGGGGTCGCTGCTTTCCAACGCTTGGACAGAAACCATGTCTGTTGGGCCAACGACCGAAAAAACATCCTGCTTTGGTGTTCATCTGCGCCGCGCAACAGGAAAATCGCATGGTTGATCCAGCGTATGACGCGCCGACCGGTTAGATCTGGTGCCCAGCCCGGCCCCTGACCGCGACCATGCGCGTTGATCCAGCCCCAGACCCACCGCTGGGCCTTTTCACGCGCGCGCATATCGCCGACAGCAGCCAGATCGTCGAGCCAGGCAAAGCCGTGGCGTTCATTGTCGAACCCGGTGCTGGGCGCGGCCACATCCCACAGCTCGGTATCCTGAGCTTCGACCAGATAGCCCGCAAATAGCAGATTTCCGGCGACCAACTGACGTCCGCGCGCAAATGAGCCCACCGTGCGCGGCTCCGGATCGCCAACAAACCCCGAGACCGCTTTGCGTCGCTGACTGAGCCGCGCGTAGAGACGGTTCTGAAACCGTGTCCACTGATTGGTCATGGTATCTGTCTTCGACATGACGCTCGTTACTCTGCCCCTTGCGCTCTGCTGGCGCCTGAGACCCAACGATAGACCGGGGCGATCGTCAAGTCATCGAAAAGCATGCAACTACGCCGATTTGTTCAGGCGCGCGATATAGAACCCGTCCATTCCACCAAGATCAGCCCAGTAATCGGGCCGCAGACGCAGGCCGCCTTCCTCGGTGATCCATTCGGACTCGATTCCGGCAATGTTCAACGCCGCCCGATCCGCCGACATATCGGGGTGTTGGTCCAGCGCTTCTTCGACCTGCACCTCGCCCTCATCCGGCAGGAGAGAACAAGTGCAATAGACCAGCCGCCCGCCGGGTTTCAGCAAGCTCCAGGCGTGGGCCAGCATCCGGGCCTGCAGCTCGATCAGCTCACCGAATTCCGATCCGTCTTTTGCAAAAGGCAAGTCAGGGTGCCTGCGGATCGTTCCCGTGGCAGAACACGGCGCGTCCAAAAGGATGGCGTCATACTGGCCCTGATGTTCAAGCGCGTCGCCCGCGACGACAGTGGCTTTCAGCCCGGTGCGTTTGAGGTTCTCATGCACCCGCGCCAATCGCGTTTCCGAAACGTCGAGCGCCGTAACATCGGCCCCAGCCGCCGCCAGTTGCAGTGTTTTTCCACCCGGAGCGGCGCAAAGGTCGAGGATCTTTTCGCCCGGTTTCGGGGCAAGTATGCGCACAGGAATAGCCGCCGCCGCGTCCTGCACCCACCAATCACCTTTGCCATAGCCCGGAAGGGCGGTGACCTGACCGGCATCGTGCAGCCGCATCGAACCGGTAGGCAGGGCCTCACCCGGTCCGCTGGCGCCTGGCTTCACGGTCAGGTCAAACAGTGCGCCAGCAAATTGCGCCTTTTCCATTCCCACGATTGCATCCTCACCCCATGCCATGATCAGCGGATCACGCAGCCATTCGGGCAAACGCGGCACGCGCATTTTGGGCCATGCATCGGGCCCTTCGGCGGCCACTTTGCGCAGCACAGCATTCACCAGACCCTTCAGCCGTCCGTGCTTGCGTGAACGCCCTACAATGTCGACCATTGAATTCACCACACCATGTGCCGCTTCACCGTGGCACAGCTCGACCGCGCCAAGGCGCAGGGCATTATGCACAGTCAAAGCGGGGGTACGGTTCAGGTGGTTTTCCAGCAGACGATCCGCACGCTCCAACCCGCGCAAGGTTTCCAGCGTCAGACGTTGCGCCCGCGCGCGATCTTCAGGGGCCAACCGGTCCAGCGCACCGGCGGCCAGACATTCGGACAGCAGGCGTCCTTCGCCCAGTATCTGATCCAGCAGATAGATTGCGCTGCGTCGGGCGGCTGTTGCGTTGTCGGACATGGAATCGCCTTTGAATAAATCCTCGCCCGCATTGCCAATGGCGGACGCGGGCGTATATCAAGCCCATGCACGGAAAGGAACCCGAAGTCATGAGTGACGACCGCAAAGACCTGCCGCCTGCCGCCCAGCGCGCCTTGGCCGAAGCCGAAGAGCGCCGTCGCAAGGCAGAGGCCAAAGCGAAAGAGATGCCAAAGGAACTGGGCGGTCGCGACGGTCCTGACCCGGCCCGCTATGGCGATTGGGAGAAGAAAGGCATCGCGATCGATTTCTGATCGCCTATCCCCGCAGAGCTTCCAGAAAATCCGCTATCAGAGCGCGCTGCTTCTTTGATTTCGCCCGTTCTTCCGGCCATGTCAGCCAATACCCATCTTTCGTTTTCAGCTCGGGCAGGTGCAACCGGCGCAACCGCCCGTCCTGTAGATCCGCCTTGGCCAATGGCACCGACCCCAACGCTACGCCCATGCCCTGACGTGCCGCGGACAACGCGTGTTCCATTGAATCGAAGCTAATGGTCGACGTCGTCACATCGCCCTGCTCAGCCTTTCGCGCCCAGTCTCGCCACCCCGGCCGTTCTCCGCGCAGATCAATCAAAGGCGCGCCCCATTCAACACCCGGAGCCGCCATCGGCACCAACACTTCGGCTGCGATCAATTCGGAATCCCGCCCGGGCCAGGCACCGCGACCATAGCGGATTTGCAGCCATGTCCGCTCTTCATCCAGCGACGACCGCCGCGCCACGGAATCGGTCAGGACACGCACCTTCGGCTGCACCTCCTGAAACCGGGCAAGACTTGGCACCACAAGCGCATGGATGTGCGATGACAAACCGGCCACCCGCAATTCGCGTGGGGATTTGCCAAACAGATCCTCGGTATTTCGTTCAAGCGCCTGCAAACTGTCTTGCACCAGTGGCAGGTAGCTTTCGCCTTCGACAGTCAGTGACACGCCACGCGCCTCACGCACAAACAATGTTCGACCCAGCCAGGCCTCAAGGTTACCGATCCGCTGGCTTACCGCCGCTTGTGTCAGACCAAATTCCCTCGCCGCTGCCGAAAACCCGCCCAGACGCCCCGCCGCCTCAAAAACGCGCAGCCAGTCCAAGGGTGGCAACCCGATCTTTTTCTTATCCATAAGTTTTTCCAAGTCTCAGCAGAAAGAAGGATTAATTGTCGTAATGCCACAAGGGGCGTATCTCCTCAACCAAAGCCCGCGCTGAACAGGAGACCCCCCATGCTGCGCTTTGCCACCCATGACGCCTCGGTTGTGACCGTAGAATTCGACACCGGCACAAAGGCTCGCTTTCACGCCATCTGGCTACGCGACAACGCGCTGGACCCCGAAACCCGCGCGCCCGGCAATGGCCAACGTCTGATCACCATCGGTGATATCCCCTCAGACATTTCGGTTAGCGCCGCCGAAATCAGCAATGGTGATCTGACAGTCACCTTTCAGCCAGAAGGCAAGACCGTCACCTTTCCCGCCGACTGGCTGGCCGAGCACAGCTATGACCGCGATCAAAACCGCCCCATGGGTCGGACGGCTCCCGACATCACCACCTGGGGACGCGGCATCGACGCGCCCAGCGCTGATTGGGATGAGGTCCACGCCAACCCCGCCGCCAAACGCGGCTGGCTGGGCGCGGTGGCCGAGTATGGCTTTGCCAAGCTGATCGGCGGCCCGACCGAACCGGAATCCCTGCTGAAAGTCGCTGACCTGTTCGGCTATGTGCGCGAAACCAACTATGGCCCCTATTTTGAGGTCCGGACCGAGGTGAACCCGACCAACCTCGCCTATACCGGCCTTGGTCTGCAGGCGCATACCGACAACCCCTATCGTGATCCGGTTCCGACGCTCCAAATTCTGTATTGCCTGGAAAACAGCGCCGAGGGCGGTGACTCTATCGTGGTTGACGGCTTCCGCGCTGCTGAGAAACTGCACGAGCAGAACCCGGAAGGCTTTACCTTGCTTGCAGGCTATCCCGCCCGGTTCGAATACAAAGGCTCGGACGGTATCTGCCTACGGTCACGCCGCCCGATGATTGAACTGTCACCGGATGGTGAATTGGTCGGTATCCGGTTCAACAACCGCTCATCCGCGCCGTTCGTCGACGTGCCCTTTGATCAGATGGAGGCCTATTACGCCGCCTATCGTCAATTGGGCGAGATCATCGACGATCCAGCCATGGGCGTGTCGTTCAAGCTGGAACCGGGTGAGAGCTTCATCGTCGACAACACCCGCGTTCTGCATGCACGTTTGAGCTATTCCGGTGCGGGCTCACGCTGGCTGCAAGGTTGCTACGCCGACAAGGACGGGCTGCTGTCCACGCTGGCCGCGATGGAAATGAGTCAACCGGAGGCCGCAGAATGAAGCCCGATTTCTCGACCCTCAGCCGGGACAATATCGTGGCCTTCATCGGCGATATCTTTGACCGCCGGGGCGGTGAAGAATATCTGGGCGAACCCGTCACCATGGCTGAACACATGTTGCAAGGTGCAACGATCGCCGAGCAGAACGGTCAGCCCGAGGAAATCATCGTCGGCGCATTGCTGCACGATATCGGGCACTTCACATCCGAGTTCGGCACCTATCACCCGGATGATACCGAGGACCGTCATCACGAGGATGCAGGCGCTGAGGTGCTGGAACAGTTCTTCCCCTCGGTCATCACCGATTGCTGCCGCTATCACGTGGCAGCCAAGCGGTATCTCTGCGCCACCAAGCCTGAATATTTCAACCGCCTGTCCACCGCTTCGGTCCATACGCTGGAATTGCAGGGCGGGCCGATGAGCGCTGAGGAGGTCGCAGAGTTCGAGAGTAATCCGAACCTGAAAGAGATCATTCAGGTGCGCTATCTGGACGAGGCAGGCAAGCGGGCTGACATGGAAACGCCGGATTTCACCCATTTCGCACCGATGGTACAGCGCATGGTCGACAGGCATCTGGGCACATCATGAGCGCGCCGGAATATATCTTCGAGGCCAGTTCAAAACCGTCCCTTCCCTGGCACGAGGTTCCGCTGATCCGGGCCACGGACACGTCGGTCAAAGGCTATGGCTGTCTGGTTGATGACCCCGAAACCTTCGAGATTGAAATCGCTCGCTGGCCGCAACAGGGCTGGCGACAGATTGACGAAGGCACCGGCGACGAGGGCGGCTGGGTCGAAGGAACGTTCAAATGCGACTGGCAAGGCGACGTGCTTTATGGTGAGAACGAGGCCGTCAAAGGCCACTATGTTCTGGGTTGGTCCGCTGATCCACAACAGGCGCAGACCGACCTGCAGACGGCACCGCGCGATCAGGTTCTACTGTGGCACATGAACTACCACCCCGATGGCGGGCAAATGTTCTGGCCATTGGACAACAAGCCCTTCATCGTGCCTGTCGCCCTGCCCGGCGACAACCTGACGCCAGAAAAGGTGGTCGCATTCTGGTGTGACGGCACGCGTGGCCTCTATATTCATCCCGGCATCTGGCACGAAGGGATATTCCCCGTCGAAGACAACCAGCGCTTCCTTGATCGGCAGGGCCGGGTGCACGCCCGGGTCAGCGCCGATATCGGCAAAGAGTTCGGCGTTTACCTCGCCTGCCCACTGCGCGCGGACAAGATACGCGATCTGTAGCCAACGTGTTGCTTCCGGGCGGTGCTTTTCAGATTCCATTAACCTTTGCCGCAAACTCTGCGATACTCTCCTTTTGCGTGCATAAGGGAGGCGCAGATGGGATTGAACCGGCGGAAATTGGTACAACTAGGCACCGCAGCCACCGCGAGTGCGGCGCTGCCGCGATTTGCTATCGGCGTAACCGGCCAGAATGAGGCGTTCGAGGCAGAGTTCGCCGAAACACTGGCTGGCCTCAAAGCCGCGTTCGCCAAGCTCGGGTTTTCCGAGTCGCAACCTTTTTCGATTGTCACCGGGAACGTCGACTATAATGGCGGGCTGCGGCACGATTTCGAGCAAAAGAAATTGCAACCAAACGCTTTCGTCATACAACCGCTGGCTCGCGTCGCAGATGTGGAAGAAAAAAACCGCCCCGATGTCCTGCCCCTGTTTCACGAGGTTGGCTGCCATCCGGAAGGCGCGGTCAGCGGGCGTGACACCACGGAACTTATGGTGCGTCTTCTAACTGAAGAGTTCAGCCTTGACCCGTCCCGCATTGCTTTTGTCAGCGTGCCTCAGGCCGATGACGTGCGCCCGGTTCTGGATGGGATGAACTTGCCGTTCTCGCAAAAGGTCCTGCTGCGCGATGAGGTCGAGGCCCTCGCCGCCCGCGATGCTTCGGGCTTTTTCTTTCCCGATCCGTTTGGCGACGACTACATCGTGACGATGGGTGTCTACTACCGCGTCGGTGATGCTGATGAAACCGCCCCCACTGCCTATCCCCCGTCGGCCAATTGGACCGAGATCGGAGAAATTATCATCGGCGGTGAGGCCGCACCCCTTGGCATTTCCATCGGGGCCGAGCGCCTGACCTATGCCCGGACCGGCCAATACCCGGCGTGGGACGAACGGCTTGGCGCATTGTTTGCCAAAGTAGAACAAGAGGGCACGGACCCTCCCGGTCTGGTTGCGTTTCGATAATTTGAACAGCATGTTAGCGAGGACTACGAGGGTATAGAATTGCTGACTCTGTTTTTGTTCCAGCTTGGGTTTGTGTTTTTGGCGTCCCTATCATCATGGGCAGCCATGATCTTTCTGACTTCGGTTTTTCCGATATTCAAATTCAAGGAAGAGTTTGTTGACTACTGCATTCGAACGCGCGGCACGCCGCCATCACGCAAACGGCTGCTTCTGAACGGCTATGGGGCAAACAACTATTTTTTCATATCAGAAATATGCAACGGTCTAAACGTGCCTAACGGGTTACGGATCGTCCCCAATGCCAATTATTTTCACTTTTTCATGGTTGGGGTGGCGTCATTTTTTACTGCGGTACTTTTTTGGATTATAGCGTTCATAGTTTTTGTTGTGGTGACCGCCTTCATCTAACCGCAACGCTTACAGCCCCAACACATCCACCATGTCATATTGGCCGGGCGCCTTGCCCTGCCCCCACAGTGCCGCCTTCAGCGCACCGCGGGCAAAGATGGCGCGGTCGGTGGCCAGATGGCGCAGGACGATGCGTTCTCCGGGGGCTGCGAACAGCACGTCGTGTTCGCCCACAATGTCACCGCCGCGAATGGCATGGAACCCGATATCGCCCCGCTTGCGCGCGCCGGTGATTCCGTCGCGGCCCCGATCGGACACATCGGCCAGATCAACCCCGCGCCCTTCGGCGGCGGCCTCGCCCAGCATCAGTGCAGTACCCGACGGCGCGTCGACTTTGTGGTGATGGTGCCCTTCGATAATCTCGATGTCGAAATCTTCATCCAGCGCTGCGGCGACCTTTTTGGTCAGCTGCACCAGCAGGTTGACGCCAAGGCTCATATTCCCTGCCCGCACGATGACCGCATGGCGAGAGGCCGGTTCCAGCGCTGCGATCTGCTCATCCGACATGCCAGTGGTACCAATCACGTGGACGCACCGTGCCTGCGCGGCCAGTGCCGCAAACTCCAGCGTCGCCTCAGGCGCAGTAAAGTCAATCACCGCCTGCGCCTGCGAAAACGCCTCTAGCGGGTCGTCTGTGACGTTGACGCCCAGCGCCTGACCGCCCATCGCCTCGCCCACATCCTGACCGATCCAGTCATGGCCCGTCCGCTCAACAACACCAACCAAACGCGCCTGATCGCTGTCCGTCACGGTTTTGATCAGCATCTGCCCCATACGGCCCGAAGCCCCTGTGATGACGATCCCCGGAATATGGGTCATTGCGCTGGTCCTTTTGTTGAATTCGGCTCAAAGCCTCCTACCCCGTTCGCGCCCGCTTGGCAAAGCCCTGCTTTGGGCTTAGATCGGGGATATGGCAAAGAACAAATTTCACGATGGCCCCGGCCCGTCCCAACGACAGCTGCGCGTCGGCGAACTGATCCGCCGCACCCTGTCCGAAGTTCTGGCGCGCGGAGATGTCCACGACCCCGACCTAAACCGCATGTCGATCACTGTGGGTGAGGTGCGCACCTCACCCGATCTGAAGATTGCCACCGCCTATGTGTTGCCCTTGGGCGGCAAGGGGCAGGAGGATGTGATCGCACTGCTGGCCCGCAACAAGGGTGAATTGCGGCGGGCGGTCGGCAAGAAGGTCGGTCTGAAATTCTCACCCGATCTGCGGTTCCGGCTGGATGACACCTTTGACCGAATGGATGACACGCGCCGCATGTTCGATCAGGACGCGGTGCGCCGCGATCTGGACGAGTGATCCGCGGATTTGTCATTTTTGGCGCGGTCTTCTGGGCCGCGCAGGCCTCAGCGGTCACATGCGAGAAGGTGACCCATGAGGACAAGCGGTACACCATCTGCGAGGTGGATGCCGCCAGCGAAGAGTTGCGCCTCTTCCTCAATGATGAAGACGGTAAGGTGCTGGGCCATTTCTCATCTGTGAACGAGGCACTGGCCCCACAGGGAAAGCGACTGGCATTTGCCATGAACGCGGGTATGTATCATGACGACCGCTCGCCCGTTGGGCATTATGTCGAAGGCGGTCAGGAACAGATGCGCGTGATCCCGAATGCCGGTCCAGGCAATTTCGGCTTGCTGCCGAACGGGGTGTTTTGCATCCGCGAGGGCCGTGCCGACGTGTTCGAAACCTTGGAATATGTTGATCAGGCGCCGCAATGCCGTTTCGCCACGCAATCCGGTCCTATGCTGGTCATCGACGGGGAATTGCACCCGCGATTCCTGCCCGATTCGACCTCGCGCTACGTGCGCAACGGGGTGGGCACCAGTGCAGATGGCACGCGGGCAGTTTTTGCGATCTCGGATGACTATGTCACCTTCCACGAATTCGGCAGCCTGTTCCGGGATGTGCTGGAAACCCCAAATGCGCTGTTCTTCGACGGCAATATCTCCCGGATGTATGAACGCGCGGGCAATCGGTCGGATGTCGGGTTTTCGCTTGGCCCGATTGTGGGCGTGGTCGAAGATACGCCCTGAAATTGACAGCGGCAGAGCGATCCGTTAGGTCGCGCGCCTCGACAAGATTCAGGGTGTAGAATGGGACGCAAACGCAAGGGTCGCGACATTTCCGGTTGGCTGGTGGTGGACAAGCCCGCGGGCATGACCTCGACCGCAGTAGTCAACAAGGTACGCTGGGCGATGGATGCCAAGAAGGCAGGCCATGCGGGCACACTGGACCCCGAAGCGACTGGCGTACTGGCCGTGGCACTGGGTGAGGCGACCAAGACCGTTCCCTACATCACCGATGCGTTGAAAGCCTACACTTTCACCGTGCGTTTGGGTCAGGCCACCAATACCGATGATGCCGAAGGCGACGTGATTGCGAGCAGCGATGCGCGCCCATCGGATGACGATATCAAACAAGCGCTGGCCCCGTTTCTGGGTGATATCATGCAGGTCCCGCCCAAGTTCTCGGCCGTGAAAATCGACGGCCAGCGCGCCTATAAGCTGGCCCGCGATGGCGAGGATGTGGAACTGTCCGCGCGCCCGCTATGGGTTGAGGAGTTGATTTTGGTCGACCGCCCCGACGAAGACCACGTGACGCTGGAAATGACCTGCGGCAAGGGCGGCTATGTCCGCTCAATCGCCCGCGATCTGGGCGCAGCGCTGGGATGCCACGGCCACGTCCGGGAACTGCGCCGCATCTGGTCCGGCCCGTTCGACGTTGAAGACGGGTTGAGCATCGAACAGATCGACGAGATGGCAAAGACCACTGCGCTGGACGAATACCTGCACCCGCTGGAAACCGGTCTTGCAGATTTGCCGGAACTGAAATGCACACCAGAGGGTGCCACCCGCCTGCGCAACGGCAATCCGGGAATGGTGCTGGCCTCTGACGCGGAATACGGAGATGAGGCCTGGGCCTCGCTCGACGGCAAGGCTGTGGCCGTGGGTATCTATAAATCCGGCGAATTGCATCCCAGCCGGGTGTTCGTCAACTAATCCACGTGTTAGGCGAAGGGCATGATCACCCGAACGCACACCAAGGGCGATGCGCCCTCGACCGCCATTTATTCCGACTGCGAGAAGTATCGCTATAGCCTGACCCGCATCTGGGATCCGGCGGGGCGCAAGGCGCTGTTCGTGATGCTGAACCCGTCAACCGCGACCGAGGTTCAGAACGACCCGACGGTGGAACGTTGCGAACGCCGCGCGCGGGCGCTGGGGTTCGGAGCATTTCAGGTAACCAACATCTTCGCATGGCGCGACACCGACCCGCGCAAGATGCGCGCTGCCGGCGACCCGGTTGGGCCCGAGAATGACGCGGCCATATTGGATGGTGTTCAATGGGCCGATCAGGTCATCGCCGCATGGGGCACCCATGGTGCGCATCTGGACCGCGGCCCGGCAGTTGAATCCCTTCTGCGCGACACCAGGCAGCCGCTGTTTCATCTAGGGCTGACCAAGGGCGGGCATCCCAAACACCCGCTTTACATCGCCTATACCCAACAGCCCGAACCTTGGTGACCAACGGTTAACCACAAGTTCAGCTTGGCTTTGACCAACTAACTGATCACATGGGATATTTCATCCTCGGAGCAGTGCGTTCTCGGAGGGTTTCCATGTTTCTGTTCGGATTGCTGAGCCTGGCCGCAATGGGCGGAGCAGCCTATGCGATGGGCGGTATTATCGAGGCTGACGACGACACCGAAGAAGACGAGATCATCGAAGATGAACCGCAAGAGGTCTCTGACGGCAGTTATCTTGAGATTGGTGAAAACATCGACGAAGTCGAAGAGTCCTCGACCGGGACCACAGTCTCGGAATTCGAAGGCGATTTGGTTGTGGCCGGGGACGACGACACAAACATTCTGGCCGGGCAAGATGGCGACGACCAGATCAACGGCTACGGCGGCGACGACACTGTGCTGGGGGGCATGGGCGATGACACCCTGCATGGCGGCGATGGCGTTGATACAATCCAGGGCGGCGAAGGCGATGATGTTTTGCATGGCGAAGGTAACGATGACGTCCTGTCCGGTGATGATGGCGACGACAAGATTTTTGGTCATTTCGGCGACGACAGGCTGGACGGCGGCGATGGGGATGACGACCTGTATGGCGGTCAGAACAACGACACTCTGACCGGAGGCGCGGGCGAGGATGCGCTGCATGGGGGTTTCGGCGACGATGTGCTCGCTGGTGGCGCAGGTGAAGACGTCTTGTTTGGCGGCGACGGTGACGATGTGCTGACAGGTGAGGATGGCGAAAACGAAGACTCCGTGGATTTTCTGAATGGCGGTGCCTGCGATGACGCTATTGTTGCCCATAGCGGTGATATCGTGACCGGAGGCGAAGGCGCTGACAGCATCCACCTGAACCCCGAGGATGACGACGATGCCGTCAAGGTCATGGATTTTGAACCCGGGCAGGACAAGCTGTTGATCTCGTGGGAAGGCGATGAAGATCCGGAGGTTCGCATTGAAACAGACGCTGAAAACGAAAACCTGACCCGTATCATGGTCGACGGACAAGATGTCGCCCAACTGCTGGGTGCCAAAGGGTTGACCCTGGACGATATCCAACTGATCAACGGTCAGGAACTGTCGCAGCTCAATGCGCTGAGTTGAGGCAATAGAATCCCTTTGCCATTTGCCTGAAATCCGCTTATACGCGCCCATCCGCATCGGAATCGGTGCGGTTTTCTCCATGGGCCTGTGCTGGACGACATCCCGGCCTGCGCCATCAACTCTAACCTTTTAAAGGAGACCCCGATGTCGATTACTGCCGCTGAAAAAGCACGCGTCATGAAAGAATTCGGCACCAAGGACGGCGACACCGGTTCGCCAGAAGTCCAGGTTGCCATCCTGACCTCGCGCATCACCACCCTGACCGAGCACTTCAAGACCCACAAAAAAGACAACCACGGTCGTCGCGGTCTGCTGAAAATGGTCGCCCAGCGCCGCAAGCTGCTGGATTACCTGAAGGGCAAAGAAGAAGCGCGCTATCAGGATCTGATCAAAAAGCTGGGCATCCGCCGCTAATACCGGTTTCTGCCGCTTTTGGATTTTAGACGCCCGCCCTAATTGGCGGGCGTTTTTTGTTGGATCAGGGAACGCGCGCTCAAAGTAGCGGTATGGTGGGGCTCAATCCGGCTTGCAGTTCACTGACTCTGTCGGCACTATCCCGAGACCTGATCAACAGCTGCGCAATACATCATTCCCCCAAGCACACATCCAGTGTGTTACGACAAGTAAAATGGAACCAAATGAAGCTGGAATTTCATCATATTAACCTGGTGGCAGACGACGTTGACCGCCTACACGACTTTTATACAAACGTCTTGGGTTTGGGTGATATTCCGCAGCAGAATTTCCCGCGCTCTGAAGCAACCGAAGACGCCGGTTATGACGGCCAGATCCGCTTTGCAACGGACGGCAACATGCAGATGCATCTGGCGGAACGGGACTTTGACGTCGCATTCAAAAATGATCAGGTCATCAATCCAGTGAGCCGCGGACACATTGCGTTCCGAACGGATGATCTTGCCGCGGTCCTGAGGATACTTGATGAAAACGCGGTTCCTTATTCGGACTATGGCACTGCCTTTTCGAAAGAGTGGCACCAAGTGTTCTTTCGCGACCCCGAAGGCAATGTTGTCGAAGTTCATCAACAGGTAGCGACTTTAGGCTGAACCTGAGCCTGAAGCTCCCCGCGCTGTTCAGCTTGTGACGGCGCGCTAAATCATATCGTACTCTACGCTTTTGGCTCCGATGTCGCCCATGTGGCGGGTGATGCGTTGCACCAATTTCTGCCTGGACATGTCTGCAAGCGCCTCCGGAAAACTCTGAAGCTCTTCCTTTCTGGCGACAACCGTTAAAGTGCGCGAAAGGCCCGAGACCGGAAGATCTTTCAACTGCAGGCTCATATTCTCAACCAGACCATCGATCAGCAATGTCGGCGTCAAAAGGCTGAACCCCTGCCCCGCGGAAACACAGGACGTAACCATGCTGGAGCGGTCCGCCTGGATGACCATGTCAGGCTCAAACCGCAATCGGCGCAGATGCTGCGCAATCTGGCGGCCCGCGTTGGTTGTATCTCCGAACCGCACCAGAGGAAGCCGCGTTTGGATCGCCTCCAGGCTGTCTGTCGGGCCGTCATATGCTTCGGGAAGAACCAGAAGGTATCTTTCGGTCAGAACGTGATGACGCTCCAAGCCATCCATATCCAGAAACGGATTTGATGTGATCGCGAGGTCCGCTTGTTTCGTCCGCAGCAGGTGTTCATGATTGCCGCTTTGACCGGCGTGCAGGGTGATGTCTTCGACGTTGAACTCACGCTGCGCAAAATCGACCAAAGAGGGCGTCAGCGTTGTGGCGATTGAGGCTTGAATGCCGACCCGCAGCAGCGTCAGGGATTTCTGGCCAACATGGCGCAATTCCGTTTCCATGTCCGAAAGCGCATCCAGAATTTTCTGCGCTCTTCCATGCAAACGCGCACCCGCATAGGTCAGCCGTGCCGGTCGCGTACTGCGATCCAGAAGCACAGTACCAAAAGCCTTTTCCAACGCAGTGACGTGCTGGGAAGCCGCCGGCTGCGACAAATTCAGAAGTTTTGCGCCCGCCCGCATCTGACCCGTTTCCGCAACGGCGACGAAAACCTCAAGTGAACGCATCAGACTTGGTGATAGTTTGCGATGACCCAGCATTGCTCATCTTTAGTATAAATGATATTTATACTGTTGGAATTTTCTTGGTTTACGTCAAGCACTCGGTCAACGCTTTGACCATAACACGTTCGCGCTCATCTCGACGCCGCAGGGCCGCTGGACCTCGCACTCTTCCCGAGGCGCGCGCGCCGTATATTCTGCGCAAGCTTTCGACCTTCAATGTCCTCAGCGAGGCAGGGTTGGAACAGATCGAGGCCAATGCGGATACCATCCTTGCCGAAACCGGGATGGAGTTTCAGGACGACCCTGAGATTCTAGGCATTTTTGCCGAAGCAGGCTGTGACGTAGATGGCTCGCGTGTGCGGTTCACGCCGGGGTTCTGCCGCAATACGATCATGGCAACCGCACCGGCTCAGTTCGTTCAACATGCCCGAAACCCGGCCAACAACGTTCAGCTGGGCGGCGACGCCAGCGTGTTATGCCCGGCTTGGGGTCCGCCCTTTGTGCACGATCTGGACCGCGGGCGGCGCTATGCCTCGCATCAGGATTTCGTCGACCTGATTAAGCTGCATCACAGCCTGCCCTGGCTGCACCATTCGGGCGGCGTGGTCTGCGAACCGGTGGATTTGCCTGCCAACAAGCGCCATCTCGACATGCTCTATGGCCATATTCGCTATTCTGATCGAGCCTTCATGGGTGCCTTTATCGGGGCCGAACGCGCGGGCCATGCAATCGACATGGCACGGATTGTGTTCGGCGAAGACTTCGTGGCGGAAAACGCCGTCCTGTATTGTGTCTCGAATACAAACGCGCCGTTGGTGATGGACAGTCACATGTCGGGCGCGTTGAAAACCTATGCCCGCGCCGGGCAACCGGTCGCTTGCACACCCTGGGTTCTTACCGGGGCCATGTCGCCGTCCACCGTTGCCGGGACGCTGGCTCAGGTGCTGGCTGAAACCATGGCAGCAATGACGCTGACCCAACTGGTGAGCCCCGGGGCACCTTGCTTGATGGGCAGTTTCGCCTCGACCATGTCGATGAAATCCGGTGCGCCCACTTTTGGAACACCCGAAGCCGGGTTGATGGTTTTGGCGGCCGGTCAGCTTGCCCGCAGGCTGGGGGTGCCGCTGCACACGGTTGGCACGCTCAGCGCCTCAAAAGTTGCGGACGCCCAGAGCCAGCAAGAGGCCACATGGGGCCTGATGATGTCGATGTTCGCGGGTGCCAATCTGATCAACCATGCAACTGGATGGCTCGAAGGTGGGTTGGTGACCTCGTTCGAAAAAACGATCTTGGATCATGATCTGTGTGGCAAAGTCGGACGGTTCTTCGATGGAATCGACATGAGCGAGAACGCTCAGGCGATGGAGGCAATTGCCGCGACTGGACCGGGGCAGCACTTCCTAGGCTCTGAGCATACGCAGGCCAATTTCATGTCCGCATTGTTCCGGCCCTGGACCCCGGATGACAATTCATTCGAACAATGGCACGCGGCCGGAGAGTTGGATGCCGCAGCCCGCGCCAATGCAATCTGGAAAGAGCGGATTGACGCATACGAAGATCCCGGTATCGACCCTGATATTGACGCGCTGTTGCAGGATTACATCGCGATGCGTAAGGCCGAGAAGCCAGATCAGGATTACTTCTGATGAGCCGTATTTTGATCATCGGAGGTGGCGCTATTGGTCTGAGCCTGGCCTACCACCTGGCCAAACGCGGTTCGAATGACGTCACTGTTCTGGAGCGCAATCAGCTGACCTCGGGCACGTCCTGGCATGCGGCGGGGATTGTCGGCCCGCTACGCGCAACGCCAAACATGACCCGATTGGCAATGGCCGCACTTGAGGTTTTTCCGACCCTTGAGGCCGAGACTGGCATGTCCACTGGATATCGCCAAACCTCTGGCTATTGGCTGGCCCGCGACCCTGCCCGCCTAGACGAGCTGCGCCGGATTGCGAATCTGGGCCAGACGCTGGGATTGACCCCACGCATGATCGAGGCCTCGGACGTGCCCCTGTCACACCTTGATCTGAAGAACCATGTCGGTGCGCTGCATGTGCCCGAGGATGCCAATGTGAACCCGGTCGATCTGTGCATGGCCTATGCCAAGGGCGCACGGGATCGCGGGGTGACGATACGCGAGAACACCAGTGTTCAGTCACTGCGTAAAAAGGGTGGGCGCATCACCGGCGTTACTCTTGCTGATGGAACCGAATTGGACGCCGATCAGGTCGTTCTGGCCACCGGTGCCTGGTCCCGCGAACTGGCTGCAAATGTTGGCGTAGCGCTGCCCTTGCAGGCGGTCGAGCACATGTATGTGGTCACCGAACCCATCCCCGAACTGCCGAACCCATTTCCAGTGATCCGGGATCTGGATCGAGGCATCTTCATCAAGGGCGACGCGGGCAAACTGGTCATTGGTGGCTTTGAACCCAATGCGAAATGTTGGGATGCCTACGGCCCCGAAGGAGACCGACCTTTCCTTGAACTGGCTGAAGACTGGCACCAGTTCGCCCCTTTCATGGAGGCGGCGTTAGAGCTTTGCCCCAGCCTTGAAAGGGTCGGCATCCAGCATTTCATGAACGGCCCCGAGAGTTTCACGGCCGACACGAGACCCCTTGTAGGCGAAACATCGGTCAATGGTCTGTTTGTCGCTGCGGGAATGAACTCGGTCGGGGTCATGTCCTCGGCGGGGATTGGACGGGCGCTGGCAGATTGGATGGTCGACGGCCACCCCTCGATGGATATGTGGGAGGTCGATGTCGCCCGGGCCGACCCCGCCACAGCCAGCACCGAACACATGGCCGACCGAATGGAAGAGGCGGTTGCTGATCTTTTTGCCCTTCACTGGCCATATAAACAGCCCAAATCAGGCAGAGGTCTGCGCACCACCGCGATGCACGATTGCTGGGCTAAGGCCGGGGCGCATTTCGGCCTGACTGCCGGTTGGGAACGCGGAATATACTATGGTCCGGCGCAGGACTATTCGGTGGCGGATCAGCGGTGGTGGCCGCTGGCCAGAGCCGAAGCGGCGGTCATGGATGAGGGCACCGTGTTGATTGATCTGAGCCCTTTTACCAAGCTCGACATCACCGGACCGGAAGCTCTGGGTTCATTGAACCGCCTGACGACCGCGCAGATGGACGTGCCCATTGGTCGGGCTGTCTATACGCAGATACTCAACGCGCGCGGTGGGATCGAAATGGATGTGACCATCACGCGGTTGGGTCGGGATGCGTTTCATCTGACTTCAGGCGCTGCCACGCGGATGCGCGATCTGATGTTCCTGCGCAGGCATTTGAAGGGCGATGTGTCTGTCAGGGATGTGACCGAAGCATTCTGCACAATCGGTGTAATGGGAGGTGGCAGTCGGACGCTGCTACAGGGTCTTGGCAGCCTACCAGAAATGGCATTTGGCTATACCGCCACCGCCGAAATGGCAGGCATTACTTGCCGCGCCACGCGCGTTAGTTTTGTAGGAGAATTGGGCTGGGAACTAACCATACCCAACGCGCAGGCCCCTCAGCTGTTCGACACCCTCCACAAGGCAGACGCGCGCCCGCTGGGTCACTATGCGGTGGATGCCTGCCGGTTGGAGAAGGGCTTCAAACACTGGGGGCATGAACTTGGCCCCAAGATCACTCCGCTGGAAGCCGGCCTGGGATTCACCATCGACTGGGACAAGGAGTTTCAGGGCAAAGCGGCGCTGGAACAGCAAAAGTCCAACGGCTTGCAACAGCGCCTGATCCTTCTGCAGGTTCACTGCAATGCCCTGATGCTGCATGACGAACCGGTGTTCGAGCATGGCACCCATGTGGGGCTGACAACCTCGGGCGGGCGCGGGCCGCGTACGGGGCTGAACCTGTGTTTTGCCATGGTCGCGGTCCAACCGGGCGAGACGTTGGCCCAGACATGCGATCGAAAATTCACGGTTCGGGTCGCCGGGCAGGACGATCCCGCGCAGCCATTGCTCCGACCGCCCTTTGATCCCTCAGGCGAAAGGATGCGCGCATGATCAAGGCGCAGGTTGTCATCATCGGTGGCGGTGCGATGGGCGTGTCACTACTGTATCATCTGATCAAGGCGGGCTGGTCTGATGTGGTGTTGGTCGAAAAAAACGACCTGACCCACGGCTCGACCTGGCACGCGGCAGGCCTGTGTACCCATTTCGCGCATAATCCCACCATTCAGGAATTGCGCGCCACCTCTGTTCGGCTTTACCGCGATATCCTTCCGCAGGAAACCGGGCGCGATTGCGGCTTTCACCGCTCGGGTGCGATGCGGATCACACGCAACCCCGACCGGATGGACGAGTTTCGCCATGTGGCCGGTCTGTCTGAATTCACCGGCTACCCGCTGGAGGTGCTGACGCCCGACAGGATCGCCGAGCTCTTCCCTCTGGCCAAACTGGATGGGCTGATCGGCGGAATTTATGAACCTGATGACGGCCATGTAGACCCTACGCTGGCGACCCACGCAATGGCTGAGGTTGCCCGGCGTAGCGGGGCTCGGATCATACGCAATTGCGCAGTCACCGCGATTGAGCGTCAGCAGAATCATTGGCGGATTGAGACTGCGAAGGAGATCATAGAAACCACCCACGTGGTCAACGCCGCAGGCACCTGGGGCTGGGAAATCGGGCATATGATGGGACTCAACATCCCGTCTGTTCCGGTGCTGCATCAATACCTGGTGACGGACACGGTGGAGGCTGTGTCATCTCGGATCAAAGAGGGATTGCCAGAGCTGCCGATCATCCGCGACCCCGAAGAAAGCTGGTATGTACGGCAAGAGCGTGATGGGCTGATCCTCGGGCCGTATGAAAAGAACGCCAAGGTCTGGTCGGTCGATGGTGTACCGCCGGAATTCGGCGCGGACCTGATGCCGCCGGATCTGGACAGTGTGGAACACATCATCATGGCCGCAATGGAACGAATACCGGCGCTGGAAACCGGCGGTGTAAAATCGGTGATCAATGGACCGATCACCTTTACACCTGACGCCAACCCTCTGATCGGGCCTGCGCATGAATTGGAAAATGCGTGGCTGCTGACCGGTTCGTCCATGGGCGTGATGGAGGGTGGCGGCGCCGGATGGTTCCTGGCCCATTGGATGACCCACGGTGCCCCGCCGATGGATGCGCTGGCCGTCGACAGCCGCCGTTTCGGGTCATGGGCGGATCGCGATTACCGCGTGGCTAAGGCCGTCGAGTGTTTCGGCCTGCAATTTGGCGTGCACTATCCTTACGAAGAACGGCCCGCAGGGCGCGGATTGCGCCTTTCTCCACTGCATGACCTGATGGTCGAACGTGGCGCGGTGATGGGCGCAGCTTATGGTTGGGAGCGTCCAAATTGGTTCTCAAACACGCCCGGAGCAGTCGCCGGCGAAACCTTCCGTCGCGCCAATTGGTTCGAATCCGTGGCGCGAGAGGTCGAGGCCGCGCACAACCGCGTCGCCATGGCCGACTTGTCGGTGTTTTCGAAATTCGACGTCACCGGCCCCGATGTCGCGGCCTTCCTACAAGCATTGGGCGCGAACCGCGCGATCCCGCCGGGACGCATCGGCCTGACCCATGCGCTGACCCCGGCAGGTGGTGTTCTGTCAGAATTCACCGTCGCCCGCCTGACTGAAGATCATGCCTATCTGACCAGCGCCGCCGCGGCCGAGCAGATCGACCAGGATCTTCTGACACAGGTTGCCAAAGGCTTTGACGTCACCGTTCGAAACGTGTCTGAGGATCTGGCAGTTATCGGCGTCATGGGACCCAAATCCGCCGATGTGTTGCCCGAGTTGAACCATATGCCCTGGCTCACCGCGCAAGAGACCCATGTAGGCGGGATTTCCCTGCGCGCTCTGCGGGTGTCTTATCTGGGCGAATGTGGCTGGGAATTGCATGTGGCCAAAGAAAATGCCGTGCAGCTTTTCACGACGCTGGAAGAGGTCGCCAAACCGCTTGGTCTTGGGTTCTATGGGGCCTATGCAGCAAACTCCATGCGCCTTGAAAAAGGGTATCGGGGTTGGGGCAGTGACCTGACGACCGAACGCAGCCCGTTTGAGGCCGGTCTGACCTCGTTTGTCCGCAAGGACCTGCGCCACGGACTGGGCCGAGACAACACGTGGGATATGGTGCTGCTTGAGGTCGAAGCCGGTGAGATAGATCCTTTCTACGCGCACACGATCTGGAAAGACGATCTGCCCGTTGGGATCGCCACCTCGGGTGCCTATGGCTACCGGACCGGTAAGGTTCTGGCTTTGGCTTATCTTCGCGACCAGACCGCGCGAGACGGGCTGACCATCTCAATACTGGGCCAGCATCGTGCGGCAACCATCCTGCCAAAGGCTCCCTTTGACCCCGAAAACTCACGCTTGAAAACCGGAGGTTCCGAATGACCGACCACGCCCTTCACACCGACTGGGACTTCTCGAACACCGCCGCGCGACGGGACCAGTACTATGCTGCCTCACTAACGCGGTTCACACCGTTTCGCGAACCTATCGTTTTCAAGAAAGGTCAGGGACAATACCTTTGGGATACGGATGGTCGGAAATACACCGATCTGCTGGGCATGAATGTCTGTATCTCGGTCGGGCACTCGCACCCGCGCGTGGTGGCGGCGGCAACAGCACAGGCGCAGGAACTGACCCACTGCACGACAATGTTCTACCACCCGACACCAGCACATCTGGCCGAAGAACTGGCCGCGACGATGCCCAAAGGACATGACTGGGTGGTACATCTGACCAACTCAGGGTCCGAGGCGGTTGATCTGGCGATGACCATGGCGCGCACTTACACAGGCAATCTGGATTTAATTGCGCTGCGCACCGCTTATCACGGGCCAACGGCTGCGGCGCAGTCGATTACCGGTATCTCGGGCTGGCGTCACCCGGGCATGCCTGGCAACGTGGCCTTTGTGCCGGAACCCAATCAATACCGCGGCATCTTTGGACAGGGGACCCAGCCCTATCTGGATGAGATTGATCACACAATCGCCACAGCCACATCCGGCAATGTAGCGGGCATATTTGTCGAAAGCGTGCAGGGCTATGGCGGCATCATTGAAATGCCGCCCGGCTATATGTCCGGCGCAGCCGAGCGCGTGCGCGCGGCAGGAGGTCTCTACATCGCAGATGAGGTGCAATCCGGCTTTGGCCGCACTGGCCAAAACTTCTGGGGGTTCGAAGCGGACGGCGTCGTGCCCGATATCGTCGTCATGGCAAAAGGTCTGGGAAATGGCTTCCCGATCGGGGCGGTTGTGGCCAAGAAACATATTGCGGAACCGATGGCGAAAAGGTTCATGTTCCACACCTATGGTGCCAACCCGACCTCGGCTGCCGCAGCCCGTGCGGTTCTTGCTGTCATGCGGGACGAAGGGTTGCAGGAAAACGCCCGCGTTGTAGGGGCCGCCTTGCTGGAAAGGCTGCATGGCTTGAAAGACAAGTATCAGGTCATCGGCGATGTTCGCGGGAAAGGCCTTATGCTTGCGCTGGAATTCGTGAAAGACCGGGATAGCAAAACGCCGGACAAGGACATGACCACAGAAGTTTTCGAAGCCTGCCGCGCACAAGGAATTATCCTGTCAAAGTCCGGCCCGTTTCAACAATGCCTACGGATGGTGCCACCGCTGTGTATGTCGTTGGACGACGTGGATCAGGTGGCGAACAGTCTAGATCAAGCGCTCGAAACTGCTGTGAGTGTCGCAGAAGTTTAAGCTTCAGGGCCTTTAGCCTGTGCCTTGCTTTTTGTCTGGCGACAAAAGAACGCCCGCCGAAAGGCGGGCGTCCAAATTTTATCAGATCAAGGCCCTACATCTTGGCTTTTTCTGATTTCAGCGCTAGCCACAAGCAGTAGCACATGATCAGAACCACCAAGGTGAACGGGATACCTGTCGAAACCGCAGCACCTTGCAGTGCAGAGAGGCCCCCGCCAAGCAACAGCGCAATGGCGACCAGACCTTCCAAAGTGCACCAGAACACCCGCTGAACCACCGGTGCGTCCATCTTGCCACCCGCAGTAATCGTGTCGATCACCAGAGAACCGGAATCCGATGAGGTGACAAAGAACACCACGATCAGGACCAGCGCGATTGGCGCAACAATACTGTAAAGCGGCAGCTCCTTGAGGAATCCGAACAGCGCACCTTCAGGGGCGTAGCTGTCGATCACTGTGGCACGCACACCTTCGGCTCCACCTGCGTTCAACATGTCGATGGCGGCACCGCCAAAGGTCGACATCCACAAGGCACAAACAGCCGTCGGTGCCAGCAGGGCGCAAAGGATGAACTCGCGCACTGTACGACCTTTTGAGATGCGGGCGATGAACATGCCCACAAAGGGCGACCATGCGATCCACCATGCCCAATAGAAGGTCGTCCAGCCGTGGAAGTAACTGGTGTCTTCACGTCCGAACGGGTTCGACAGCGCCGGCAGGTGGTACACATAATCCACCATCACGTTGAAATACCGTGCGATGGCCGTGCCGACGCCAGTAACAACAATCACGAAGATAAACAGGCCCACGGCCATGATCATGTTGATTTCGCTCAACCGTTTGACGCCAGCATCCATCCCCATCAGGACCGAACCCAACGCAATCAACGTGATACCGATGATCAGCAGAACTGTGACGGTTGGACTGGGTTCGATGCCAAACACCTCGTTCAACCCCGCCGCAACCTGCTGCGCACCAAGACCCAACGAGGTGGTCAGGCCAAAGAGCGTCGCAAACACCGCCAGAGTATCGATGATATGGCCCCACCAACCCCAGACACGTTCGCCTAGGATCGGATAGAAAGCCGAACGCAAGGTTAGGGGCAGATCAAGGTTATAGGCAAAGATGGCCAGGCTTAGACCAACAGCGGCGTAGACCGCCCAGCCTTCCAGCCCCCAGTGATGGATTGTACCGACGACTCCAGCATATTCATTGCCCGGAACGGCGATGTCGATGCCCAGTGGCACCGCGTTGCCGTCTTCGGCAAAATTGTAATAGACGGGCTCCATCACTCCAAAGAACAACAGCCCGATGCCGATACCAGCCGCGAACATCATCGCAATCCATCCGGCATAGGAATAGTCGGGCTTTGCGTCCTTGCCACCGATCCGCACCTTGCCAACCGGCAGCACGATCAGAACAAGACAGAACAATGTGATTGCGTCGACCGACAGGACCAGGAACCAGTCAAACGTGCTGGTGAGCCATGGTCTTAGCCAGCCAAACAGTGCCGCGGTACCCTCTTGGTTGGCCAAAGCGATCAGAACGAACGCAAAGATCAGGATGCTCGAGATCAAAAAGACCGGGTTGTGGATGTCCAGACCGAATGGCCGGACGTTGTCTTGCCCAAGCTCGTATTCGGTCTCGAAGTCGTAAATCCGGGGGTCCGGATCCAGCATTTTCTTGGTTTGTGCCATTCGTCTGCCCTTCTGTTCGCTAAGTGCAAACGCCAAGGTATTCGACCAGCGGACGGAAACGAGATTTTGTCCCTTGGCGCTTCTCCGTCAATTCGACCGCGGGCTTCGTGATAACAGCTTACACTGACGACATAATTTCACCAAACGCATTCCCGTTAGTGAATTTATCTAACTTGATAAACGACTTTGGACGGCACCGGGATCATTGGTCCCAACTTCTGGCCAAGGGGCTTTATCCGTGTTATTCACCCAAATGGTTGACTGAAGCAGAAGAAGGATGTAATTCATCCACATGGTTGAACGAGAGAGTCGCTCTGATTTGAGCGCGATATTGAAGGCCGCGTCCGACCCAACCCGCCGTGCGATCCTGACGATGCTTGCGCAGCAGGGACCCTTGCGGGTGACGGACATCGCGCGGCAATTCGAAATGACTCTCAATTCGGTATCCAAGCACATCAAGGTGCTGGAAAACGCCGAACTGGTGCGGCGCCGGACGGAATGGCGCGAGCATTTGATCGAGGTTCAAATGGATCCCTTGTCAGCCGTGGATGAATGGTTTGCCGGTTTGCGTTCGATCTGGGCGCTTCGGCTGGACGCTTTGGAAACTGCTTTGGAGGACCCCGAAGATGACGGATCTGTCTCTTGAAATTACACGCGCAATCCCGCACCCACCTGAAAAGGTGTTCGACGCTTGGCTGAACCCGGATATGCTGGCCAAATTCATGCTGCCGGGGCCGGGTATGACGGTGCCAGAGGCGCATTCCGATGCAACGATCGGTGGACGGTTCAAGATCATCATGCGCGCTCCCGAGGCCGGGGATTTGCCACATGAGGGCGAATACAAGGTCATCGACCGCCCGAACCGGCTGCAATTTACGTGGAATTCTCCGTACAGTCAGGATGATTCCACCGTGACGCTGGATTTCACGCCAACCGATGCAGGGACCGAATTGCGACTGCATCACGTCCGATTCCCATCACAGGAAAGCCGCGACAATCACGAGGGCGGATGGACTGCGATCCTTGCAGCGCTGGAGACAGCGCTATGATCAACTGGCTGGCCCTTGCAGCGGGGGTGATCGCGGCCTTTCTGCTGGGATGGCTGGTCTATGGGCCGGTCGGATTCCAGAAACGCTGGGCCGAAGGAACGCGGATTGATCCGACACCGCCGGAATCGCCGCCATTGCCTCAGATGGCCGCGCAGATCGTGTTCCTGATCTTGCTGGCCACTGTGATCGCGCTCACCGAAACCACCAACAGTCTGGGCGTCGCCCTTCTGGCCATCCTTGCAGTGGTGGCACAGACGGCCTCGGTCGGGGCCTGGGCGCAAAAAAGCGTGTTCGCGATCATGGTCGACACTGGCTATGCTCTGGGATGCGGCGTGGTGATGATCCTCGCGCACGCAATCTTTTGAACGGCTCTGGCCCGGTCCAAAATGGATCGGGCGTAGGCTGTGCAGTCCTCCACCGGCCTTGTGCGGTTCCCCTTTCCTTCTACACCAATCTCATGTATGCGCGCGGTATCTGAGACGTTGTGCCCTGATCCCGGCACTCAGACGAAAGCTAAAATGGGATCGGCGGCAATGGGGCCGCCATGCAAACGGGAGACCCGCAGGGGCGGGAGTGCTCCCATCTAGGATACGCATATGTTTGATGTAACGAAAAAATCTATGCAGTGGGGCGAAGAGACGCTCACACTGGAAACCGGCAAGGTTGCCCGTCAGGCCGACGGCAGCGTGATCGCGACACTGGGCGAAACCAGCGTCATGGCGAACGTGACCTTTGCACGGCAGCAAAAACCGGGTCAGGACTTTTTCCCTCTGACCGTCCACTATCAGGAAAAATACTATGCCGCCGGTAAGGTTCCGGGTGGCTTCTTCAAGCGCGAGGCGCGCCCGACCGAAAAAGAGACGCTGACCGCGCGTCTGATCGACCGTCCGATCCGCCCGCTGTTCGTTGACGGCTTCAAAAACGAAGTTCTGGTGATGTGCACCGTGCTGTCCCACGATCTGGTCAACGACCCCGACATGGTTGCGATGATCGCTGCCTCGGCTGCGCTGACTATTTCCGGCGCACCGTTTATGGGTCCGATCGCCGGTGCCCGCGTTGGTTTTGAGGACGGTGAATACGTTCTGAACCCGACCGTTGACGACATGCAGGACCTGCGCCTGAACCCTGAACAGCGCCTGGATCTGGTTGTTGCCGGTACCAAAGACGCCGTGATGATGGTTGAGTCGGAAGCCTACGAGCTGTCCGAGGCCGAAATGCTGGGTGCGGTCAAATTCGCACATGAGCAGATTCAGCCGGTCATCGACCTGATCATCGCGCTGGCCGAAGACGCCGCGAAAGAGCCGTTCGACTTCCAGGCACCGGATTATTCCGAGCTATCCGCCGCTGTCAAAGCTGCCGGTGAAGAGCAGATGCGCGCCGCTTTCGCGATCACCGACAAGCAAGAGCGCACCGCCGCTGTTGCCGCTGCGCGTGAAGCGATCAAAGCAGCGCTGACCGAAGAGCAGCTGGAAGACGGCAACCTCGGTTCGGCTATGAAAAAGCTGGAAGCTGGCATTCTGCGTGGCGACGTCGTCAAAGGCGGCAAGCGGATCGACGGTCGTTCGACCACCGATATCCGTTCGATCGTTGCAGAAACCTCGATGCTGCCCCGGACCCACGGTTCCGCCCTGTTCACCCGCGGTGAAACGCAGGCGCTGGCTGTAACCACGCTGGGCACTGGCGACGATGAGCAGTTCATCGATGCGCTGCATGGCAATTTCAAATCGAACTTCCTGCTGCACTACAACTTCCCTCCGTATTCGGTTGGTGAAGTTGGCCGCGTAGGTGGCCCGGGCCGTCGTGAGATCGGCCACGGCAAGCTGGCATGGCGCGCCCTGCAGGCGGTTCTGCCCGCGGCGACTGACTTTCCCTACACGATCCGCATCGTGTCCGAGATCACGGAATCCAACGGCTCGTCCTCGATGGCGTCGGTCTGCGGCGGCTCGCTGTCGATGATGGATGCGGGCGTTCCGCTGAAAGCACCGGTTGCCGGTGTGGCCATGGGCCTGATCCTGGAAGATGACGGCGAATACGCCATCCTGTCGGATATTCTGGGTGACGAAGACCACCTGGGCGACATGGACTTCAAAGTTGCGGGCACCGAAAACGGCATTACCTCGCTGCAGATGGACATCAAGGTCGCAGGCATCACGCCCGAGATCATGGAGAAAGCCCTGGCGCAAGCCAAGGACGGCCGGATGCACATCCTGGGTGAGATGGGCAAAGCCCTGTCCGAGACCAACGATTTCTCGGTCCACGCCCCGCGCATCGAGACCATGAACATCCCGACCGACAAGATCCGTGAAGTGATCGGTTCGGGCGGTAAGGTCATCCGCGAAATCGTCGAAGTGTCAGGCGCTAAGGTCGACATCAACGACGACGGCGTCATCAAGATCGCCTCGCCCGATGGTGAATCGATCAAGAAGGCGTATGAGATGATCCACTCGATCGTCGCCGAGCCAGAAGAGGGCCAAGTTTACACCGGTAAGGTCGTGAAGATCGTCGACTTCGGTGCCTTCGTGAACTTCTTTGGCAAGCGCGACGGTCTGGTCCACGTGTCCCAGATCGAAAACCGCCGCCTGAACCATCCGTCGGATGTTCTGAAGGAAGGTCAGGAAGTAAAGGTCAAGCTGCTGGGCTTTGACGACCGCGGCAAGGTCCGCCTGTCGATGAAAGTGGTCGATCAGGAAACCGGCGAAGAGATCGTTCCCGAGAAGAAAGAAAAGAAAGAGGAAAGCGCAGAGTAATCTGTTCTTCTTTCAATTGATCAAGGCCCCGGTGGAAACGCCGGGGCCTTTTTTAGTTTCGAGCTATGACCGCCCAGCCAAGGACGGATCGGTCAATTATTGCCATAAATATCTGAATGTGTGCGAGTTCACAGTCAGATGTATTTCTTCATGAAAGGTTACGCTAGGGAAGCAATCCATCCCTTAAGACCACCCGTATTTCAGCGGTCGGGCAATCCGCTCGGCTGAACGGTGATCCTGTGTTTTGAAAGGCGTGACATGACCCTGAGGACCTTCAAGGAACGCGTCATCCAGACCGGCAGCTTCGAGATGATCGGGATCGCTTTTGTCTCACCCGTATACGCTTATTTGACCGGCGCATCGATGGTGCACGGGTTCGCTATGATCGCCATGCTATCGATTGTGATCATGATCTGGTGCCCGATCTTCAATACTATTTTCGATCTGATTGAGCGGGGTAAAACGGCTCGGTTGGCCTGCAAACGCCCCCAATCGGTGCGTGTTCTTCATGCCACATTGCATGAGGTTACGGCAGTCATGATCACCTGCCCACTTTTGATGATGGTTGGTGGGCATTCTCTGGGATCAGCGCTTGCGCTCAATGTCGGTCTGACACTGACTTACACGGTTTACACCTACCTGTTCCACATCATCTATGATCGCGTGCGGCCGATTAAGCCAAGCTTGGAAAAGAACGAAGCTGGCCAAAGCGAACATCTGACTGGTGAAGCCGCTGCAGCCTGATCCATGCTGACAAGTCAAATACCCAGAACGTCAGTGTGCCACGCCAGACGGCCCGTGTTTCATCACATGCCACTGCCCATAACTGTCGTTCAAATCCAGTTTGATCGCCGCATCTGCCTTGGTCGAGGCACTGCCTATCTCGGCCAGGGTAAATTCGATACCACCGGGAATGTCGATCCGTACGCGATGCGGACCACCGCCATGTGGGGCCTCGATAGGACGGCCGGTTGAGTTCAGCACCTCACCGATTGAGACTTTGGCAGTGCGCCCCTCCATGTCCATCTCAAAATCAATCGGCACATAAAGGGTCTCGTGAACTGTGTCGCACATCGTGCGGAAGACATGCCAGTGGGTTGCCATTTCCTCGGTCTCTTCCCCGTGAAAGACCTTTTCCAATGCGGCCCGTTGCGCGTCCGAGGCGCTTGGGTCGATGATCACCTGCATCTGGCCGCCGCCCTCAAAGATCGGGCCAGGCCAGGCATAGATCAGCGCAGCTTTTGTGCCAGCAAGGTCGGTGTCGCCAAAATGCCCTTTGGAAACCTCAAGCACCTCAAAGCCGCGGCAATTTCCATGGGTTGGTAATTCTTCGAACTGGCAAGGGCAGGCATAGCCGCAATTGCAGTTCCCGAATGCATCGCCTTCAACGTACCAATCTGTGAATTCCATCGTCTTCTCCTGTTTTACACAGTCTGAACGCCCGACGCCGTGTCTAAATGCCTGTAGATTTCCCCCGCATAACCCTAGCACAATTCGGGCAAATGCAGAACCAGGCGACCTGAATCCGCATTTTCCGGGATAAACCTTGGTCCAATTCCCTGCGTTTCAACCAAAAGCCAATCGCAGCGCACTCGGCTTGCCCCCAGTTCCATCACGTCACCGAGACACAAAAAGGAGATGTAAAATGGAAACCTTGAAACTGCTGACACTGACCGGATTGATTGCAACAGCGCCGGTTCTTGCACTGGCCAATGTCGGACTGGGCGACAAACTGGGCACCAGTGAGGCTGATATCCGCACGACCCTAGAGGCGCAGGGATACCAGATTGAAGAGATCGAATTCGAAGACGGTGAGATCGAGGTTGAACTCATCAAGGATGGCGTAGAAACTGAACTTGTCCTGTCCGAGACCGACGGCGTGGTAACTGCCATCGAACTCGAAAAGGACGATGACTGACCCGACAAACTCTCAGGAGCCTCATGAAGCTTTCACAAACGTCATTGCTTTGGCTCCTTCTGGTGGTGCAGGCCGTCTGCGCCGCCTTTTTCGTGACCGACGCGATGTTGGACTGGACCGGTGGGGAAAGCGCGGGCTTTCGCCACCTGCATAGTTTCGAACTGGTTCTGGCGCTGGCATTGATCGGCGGTCTTGCCGCGACGATTGCACTGATCAGGTCCCAGAACAGGCGTGTGCGCGACATGCAGCGACAGCTGAGTGTCGCGCAGGGCGCGTTTGCTCAACTCATTGCCTCTCAATTCACTGAGTGGAACCTGAGTGATGCTGAGCGCGACGTTGCCCTGTTGTCTATCAAGGGTCTGTCAATTGCGGACATCGCGACATTGCGGCAAACCAAAGAAGGCACGGTCAAAGCGCAATGCGCAGCGGTGTATCGCAAGGCAGGAGTTACGGGGCGCGTGCAATTGCTGAGCTACTTCATCGATGAGTTGCTTTCCGAACCTTTGCTTACAAACAGTTCTGAAAGGTCGAATTCGACCACATAGAACGTGAACCAAAGTTTTAGCTCGGTGCTGATCTTATTCACTCACACGTGCCCAATATCCTGTGAATTGAAGTGAAGGGCTGTTGCCTTTCATTCCTGCCTCTACTGCCCACATGTGCGCCATAACAAATGTGGAACAAAGGACATGGTCATGGTTACGCGTCTTCTTCTCGCCTCGACAGCTTTGACGATCAGCGCGTCCGCGCTGGCCGCGCAGAGCCTGTCGGATGGTCTCTATCTTCAGGGCTTTGCCGGGTACAGCCAGCTGCAGGACAGCGACTTTAGCGGCACAATCAATGGATCGTCGCAGTCGGTGGATACCGATTTCGATGGCGGCTATGGGCTGGGCATCGCGGTCGGCAAAGAGATCCCGCAGTGGTCGAACGATCAGTTTGGCACCCGGATCGAGCTGGAGCTGTCCTACCGCGACAACGACGTGGATGGCGTCAATTTTTCAGGCAACGGACCCGGCGCAGAAGGCAACATTTCGGGTGACGTGTCGCAGACATCGCTGTTCGCCAATGTGCTGGTCGATTTCAAACAGGCAGGGGCCTTCACGCCCTATGTCGGTCTGGGTCTGGGTGCCACCTATTCTGATCTGGACTTTGTCTACGGGCCGGGCGTTGAACTTAACGACACCGACACCACCTTTGCTGCGCAAATTATTGCCGGTGTAGCCTATGAGATCAGCCCAAATACCTCTCTGACCCTGGACACCCGATATGCCCGCGTATTCGACGTATCCTCGGCACGTTTGGCACCAAACGGTGCGTCTACGGGTACGGTCGAGGATGATATCGACGCCTTCAGCGTCAATGTCGGACTGCGTTACGGTTTCTGATGGATCACGGGGAAGTGTTTCTTTCGGGTTTCTCTTCCCCCTTTCGTTATCGTGTTCTATGCACTGTGGCATGAGGACTTTTGTCATCCATATGACAGCAAGCACAGCGCGGCGACCCAATGCCGAAAGGCTGTGTGCCAGTCTGCCCGATGCGGAACTGTTCGAGGCCGTCAATGGGAAGGACCCCGCTCAGATCGCGGATGTACAATTGTTTCCGGGCGATTTGTATCGCCCCAGATACCCTTTTCCGCTACGCCCTGCGGAGATCGGAATTTTCGCGAGCCATCGGCGAATCTGGCGCAAGCTCGTTGATGAAAAGATCGACCGCGCTATTATTACCGAGGATGATTTGCGCATAGATCCGTGTCGTATGGCCTATGCGTTAGAGATGTTGGATCCGCTTGCAACCCCGGATCACTATATCCGAATTCCCGTGAAACAACGCGAGGATGCGGCACGAACGCTTATAAAGCAAAATGGATTGCGTCTGATCCTGCCAAAAGTCATTGGCTTGCAATGCGTCTGCCAGGTGGTCGGGCGGCGTGCGGCTGAGCGGTTGCTTGCCGTAACCGACCAGATTGACCGACCGGTCGACACGTTCCTGCAAATGCACTGGGTGACTGGGCAGCCGATCCTTTCCTTGCAAGGAAGCGGCAATCAGGAAGTCGCACAAGAAATCGGCGGTTCGACCATACAGGCAAGCCCGCCGCTGGCCGACAAGCTAACGCGTGAGTTCAAACGCGCTGCCTACCGTCGGAAACTGTATCAGCACCCTCAACGATACGCAGCTTAGTCACCCTTGAAGGCGGATTGGAATCGGGCAGAACTTATCGCCCTGCCCGAGCTACTTTAGCTGGGCGCTTTGGTTTTACGCAGATACGGAAAGATGGTTTCAAACTCACCGAATTTTTCTTTTGCCTCATCATTCGACACGGCCGGCGGGATGATCACGTCTTCGCCCGGCACCCAGTTCGCGGGGGTGGCCACGCCCTTGGCACTCATCTGCAGACCATCCAGCGCGCGCAGGATTTCGGCAAAATTTCGGCCCACGGTCATCGGGTAGGTCATCGACAGTTTCAACTGTTTGTCAGGGCCGATGATGAACACCGAACGCACGGTTGCACTGTCGGCAGGCGTGCGGCCATCGGGCAGGTATGCCTCGGCGGGCAGCATGTCGAACGCCTTGGACACGGCCAGACCGTCATCAGCGATGATCGGAAAACCGGGGTTGGCGTTGCCATACGCCTCGATGTCCTTCTTCCACTTCTTGTGGTCCTCGACGCCATCGACTGAGACGCCCATCACCTTGGTGTTGCGGGCTGCCCATTCGTCGTTCAGCTGCGCAACGGCCGAGAACTCGGTAGTGCAGACCGGCGTGAAATCCTTGGGGTGTGAGAACAGGATCGCCCAGCTGTCACCGATCCAGTCATGGAACTGAACAGTGCCCTGATCCGTCTCTGCAGTGAAATTCGGAACGGTGTCATTGATGCGCAAACCCATGGGGCATCTCCTTTTTTGTGAAACAAACCGAGTCGGTTGCTGGAAACCTAATAACTCTGCGCCATTGTTAAACCATTAGCTGCTTGAAAGGGTATTCATTTTTGAGGAAATTAATTTGATCAAATTGCGCCTTGCCACACCGATATGCCGGTGCCAGAGTGGCGCAAATTCCCGCCATCCGGGCCACGGGATCAGGAGGATACGTGATGATCGAGAAACGCAATTTCTACATTGACGGAACATGGGTCGCCCCATCTGCAGCGAATGATTTCGAGGTGATCAACCCCTCGACCGAGGAACCCTGCGCGGTGATCTCACTGGGCGCGCAAGCTGATACCGACGCCGCAGTTGCTGCCGCAAAGGCCGCCCTGCCCGGCTGGATGGCCACACCGGTCGAAGATCGCATCGCGCTGGTCGAGAAACTGATCGAGATTTACCAATCCCGGTCCGAGGATTTGGCACAGGCGATGTCGCTTGAGATGGGCGCGCCGATCGACATGGCACGCACCCAGCAATCCGGTGCGGGCATGTATCACCTTGCTAACTTTGTGCGCGCAGCCAAAGCGTTCCAATTCGACCGCCCGCTGGGCGATCACGCGCCCAAAGACAGGATCATCTATGAGGCCGTCGGTGTTGCCGCCCTGATCACGCCATGGAACTGGCCGATGAACCAAGTCACGCTCAAGGTTGGCGCGGCGGCGATTGCAGGCTGCACCATGGTTCTGAAACCCTCCGAACAAAGCCCGCTGAACGCGATGATTTTTGCCGAGATGATGGATGAGGCCGGCTTCCCCGCCGGTGTGTTCAATCTGGTCAACGGCGATGGCGTGGGCGTCGGTTCCCAGCTTTCGGCGCATCCGGATGTGGATATGGTCAGCTTTACCGGCTCGACGCGCGCAGGCACAGCGATCTCAAAAAGTGCTGCAGACACCTTGAAGAAAGTACATCTGGAGCTGGGCGGTAAGGGCGCAAACGTGGTCTTTGCCGATGCCGACGAAAAGGCCGTCAAACGTGGCGTTCTGCACATGATGAACAATACCGGCCAAAGCTGTAATGCGCCCAGCCGCATGCTGGTGCAGCGCCCGATCTACGATCAGGCTGTGGAAACGGCGGCTGAAGTGGCCAGCATGGTTTCCGTGGGCAGCGCGCAGGAAGAAGGCCGCCATATTGGCCCCGTCGTGAACGAGGTGCAGTGGAACAAAATCCAAGACCTGATCCAGAAGGGCATCGATGAAGGCGCCCGTTTGGTGACGGGAGGCACCGGTCGGCCCGAGGGGCTGAACAAGGGCTATTATGTACGTCCAACCGTCTTTGCCGATGCCAATAACCAGATGACCGTCGCGCGTGAAGAGATCTTTGGCCCGGTCCTGACCATGATCCCCTTCGACACCGAAGAAGAAGCGGTCGAGATCGCCAACGACACGCCATACGGCCTGACCAATTACGTTCAGACACAAGACGGCGCGCGGGCCAATCGAATGGCGCGGGTACTGCGGTCCGGCATGGTTGAAATGAATGGCCAGTCGCGTAGTGCAGGGTCGCCTTTTGGCGGCATGAAACAGTCCGGCAACGGACGCGAAGGCGGCTTGTGGGGGTTGGAGGACTTCCTTGAGGTCAAAGCCGTCGGTGGCTGGGCAGCAGAGTGACGCCAGACTAGAACCTAACAAAAGGGCGCGGCGGTGGTTACCCGCCGCGCCCTTTTCTTTACGTGGGTCGCACGATCAGTTGCGGTTGGCCGTCCGAGGTATGTCGCGTGGATCGGCCATCCCAGCCAATCTCACCGGTTACGCGTTGCCGATAGGCCGAGAAGCTGTCGAATTGAACGACATCCACGGGGGTGTCAAAGTGTAAGGTAACGCGCCGATGCGACCCGTCACCCAACAGGGTCATACCACGGATTTCCGCCTTGAACGGCTGCCCCAGATAGAACCCTTCAACCCGATCACCAACACGCAAATGCATGCGATTTCCGGCCATTGCGTGCAACGTATTCCAATCGCGCACCCCATGTTGATGCGCCAGCAATTCCAGCGATTCACTATGCGAGAGCGTAACCCCCGCTCCGCGCAGCCTGTCGCGCAGTCGTTTTGCCTGCGCTTTTAGCTCCTCAAGTGGAGCAATACTGTTTGAACGTGTCATTTCTTGCCTCGTTTCCTTAAACGGGCGCCAAGTCAGGACGGAGTTCGCATTACCATCCGCGCGCCAGAAAAGGGCAACAGATGTTCATCAACCGGGTTTCACCAATGCCAAATGGCAGCGAACGGCAGGGGACCCAAACCTGAAGGAAACCTTTGGCACCGGCGAGTGTATCTGTCAATCAGGCGCTGGCACTTTTCAACTCGCTGTCCGGTTCCAGATGGATGACAAAGACTGACCCCGGAAACTTCCTGTTCAGGGCCGCCTCGATATCGTCGCAGATGTCATGCGCGGCCGCGACCGACATGGCACCGTCGACGACAAGGTGAAACTCAACGAAAATCATGTTGGCTGACCTGCGACCGCGCAGATCATGATACTCAAGCGCCGGGCCTAAATTGGCTTCGATTGTTTCGCGGACAGACGTCAATTCTCCGTCGATCAGCGAAGCATCCATCAACCCGTCGACCGAGCTGCGGATAACCTTCCACCCCTCCCACAGAATATTGACGGCCACCAGAATCGCGATAATGGGATCAAGGATCAACCAACCTGTCGCCATCGCAATCAGCAACCCGACAACAACACCGACCGAGGTCATAAGATCGGTCAAAATGTGCTTTCCGCTTGCCTCTAACGCTGGCGAGGATTCTCGTCGCCCAACCCGCAACAGCAGAAACGCCCAGATACCATTCAGGCACGTCGCGCCCACATTTATGGCAATGCCCAGGAACGGTTCCCCGGCCAGATGCGGATCAGGTAATGCGAAAACAGCTTCACGAATGATCAGCAGCGCGGCCAGAACAATCAGCGTCCCTTCGGCCACGGCCGACAGGTACTCGGCTTTCTTATGCCCGAACGGGTGTTTCTTGTCTGGCGGCATGCCAGATATCCGCACCGCAAAAAATGCAAGCAGAGCGGCCGCCACATTCACCACTGATTCCAAGGCGTCCGAGAGCAGGGCGACCGAGCCCGTCACCCACCAGGCCAGCAGTTTCAGCAGCAAAACCGCCACTGAAACCGGAATGGCCCACGCCGCGAATGTCTGTGTGATCTGCCTGCTGTCCTGCTTCATAGAATCTCACTATCACAGGATGCAGCAGCGCAAAGTTTGTTTTTGACGTGCCTATGCGTCGGCCTGAGCGGCCTCGAATGCCAGCATTGCGCGTTTGACCGGCAAGCCCCAGTGATAGCCACCCAGCCCACCGGATTTGCGTAGCGCCCGGTGGCACGGGATCAGCCAGCTGACCGGGTTGCGGCCAACCGCAGTACCCACGGCGCGCACTGCTTGTGGCGATCCCACACGCTGCGCGATCTCGGAATAGGTGGTGACCTGGCCTGACGGGATGTGCATCAGCGCCTCCCAAACCTTGATTTGCAGGGGCGAACCAATAAGGTACAGCGGCGTAGGTTCCAGCCGGTCGCTTGCCGCACCAAAGGCACTCAGCACCCAGGGACGCAGACGCATCGGATCCTCAATGAAATCCGCTTTTGGCCAACGCGAGATCATATCCTCCATCGCGGCCTCTTCACCAGTTTCAGCACCAAAAGCCATGCCGCAAATGCCCTTGTCGGTTCCCATCACCAGTGCCGGGCCAAATGGGCATTCGAACCAGCCCCAATAGATGGTTAGCCCGATGCCCCTGCGCGCGTATTCGCCGGGGCTCATGGATTCCCATTTCAGGAACAAATCGTGCAGACGGCCACTGCCGGACAGGCCGACGTTATGCGCGGTTTCCAACGTGGTGAACCGTTCCCGCAACAATGCCTTGGCATGGCCCAGCGTCAGATATTGCTGGTAGCGTTTCGGCGACACCCCGGTCCAACGCGAGAATAGGCGCTGGAAATGCGCCGGGCTCATATCCATCTGGCGGGCTAGCTCTTCCAGGCTCAGGCCCTCACCGCCCTGATCAATCAAGTCGATCGCGCGGCGCATGACGTTATAGTGGTATCCGCTTTCCGGTGTCTGGACGTTCATGGCTATTACCTCATTGTCTTGACCAAACCATAGCGCGCAGGTTACGCCCTCGCGACCCGGAACTTGCGCATTGGCTTTAGACTTGTATCGACGCGCCCCGAACGGCATTAAGACGCGGATGGCAAAACAACTCGGATATCACCGGATCCGCGAGATCTTTACGCGCTTTCAGGAAGCCGACCCCGAACCCAAGGGCGAGCTTGAGCATGTCAACGTCTATACTCTGGTGGTCGCCGTGGCCCTGTCTGCTCAGGCCACCGATGTCGGTGTGAACAAGGCGACACGCGCCTTGTTCAAGATCGCCGACGCACCGCAAAAGATGCTGGATCTGGGCGAAGAAGGTCTGATTGAACACATCAAGACCATTGGCCTGTTTCGGCAAAAGGCGAAGAACGTCATTAAACTCAGCCGTATTCTGGTCGACGATTATGGCGGCGAGGTTCCCAATTCCCGCGCAGCCCTGCAATCGCTGCCGGGTGTGGGCCGCAAGACCGCCAATGTGGTGTTGAACATGTGGTGGCGGTATCCGGCGCAGGCTGTGGACACGCATATCTTCCGTGTTGGAAATCGCACCGGCATTTGCCCCGGCAAGAATGTGGACGCCGTCGAACGCGCCATCGAAGACAATATCCCAACCGACTTTCAGCTGCATGCGCATCACTGGCTGATCCTGCATGGCCGCTATCACTGCAAGGCGCGCAAACCCATGTGCGGCACCTGCATCATCCGCGATCTCTGCGAATTTGAGGACAAGAACTTATGAAAACCTACCAACTGACCGGCATCGGAAACGCTGTTGTGGACGTGATTTCCCAAGCCGACGACAGTTTCCTGGAGCTGATGGGCATCGAAAAAGGCATCATGCAACTGATCGAGCAGGAGCGTGGCGAAGTCCTCTATGCCTCGATGGAAGGCCGGGTTCAGACGCCGGGTGGTTCGGTTGCCAACACGATCGCTGGCGCAGGTGCGCTGGGGCTGGATTCAGCGTTTATCGGGCGGGTTCATGATGACGCTCTGGGCCGGTTCTATGCGGATGCGATGAACGAGGACGGCGTTGATTTCGTGAATCCTCCGGTACCGGGCGGCGAACTGCCAACGTCGCGCTCGATGATCTTTGTCTCGCCCGACGGTGAGCGGTCGATGAACACCTATCTGGGGATTTCCTCAGAGCTGTCGTCGCAAGACGTGTCAGATGCCGTAGCCGGGAACAGCCAGATCATGTTCCTTGAGGGCTATTTGTTCGACAAGGAAAAGGGCAAGGCCGCGTTTCTTGAGGCCGCACGCGCGTGCCACAGAGGTGGCGGCCAGGCGGGCATCGCTATTTCGGACCCGTTCTGCGTGGAACGTCACCGGGTCGATTTCCTGCTGCTGATCGAGAACGAGTTGGATTTCGTCATCGGCAACGAGGCCGAGATCAAGTCGCTGTTCGAAACCGACGATCTGGAAGAGGCGCTAGCCAAAACCGCCGCGATCTGCCCGCTTGTTGTATGCACCCGCTCCGGCGACGGCGTGACTGTCCTAAGCGACGGGCAACGCGTCGACGTGCCGGTCGAGAAAGTCGTTCCCGTGGACGCAACCGGTGCGGGCGATCAGTTTGCGGCTGGTTTCCTGTTTGGCATGGCCACGGGTCGCGACTATGAGGCCTGTGCTAAAATCGGCAATGTCTGCGCCCGCGAGGTCATCAGCCATATCGGCCCGCGCCCCGAGGCAAATATGCAAGAACTGCTGCGCGCCGAAGGGTTGCTGTAACCTGCTGACTAGTATCCAACCGCCGCGTCGTTCAAAGCCCAGTCATACTGATATGCTTTGACGCGCGGCGTCTGCTGCAGGCGGGCGCGCAGTTCCGGTTCTGCCGCGGTCTCAATATAGGCCAGAACAGCCTTTTCGTTTGCTCCAAAATCCTCGCGGAACCAGATGTAGATCTTTGACAGGATCAGCCTGCCGCGATCATCAAACCGGACACCGCGCGGGTCGTTGACATAAGCGCGTTCGGCGACCGCAAAATCGCGCTCCAGCGTCTCGGCCTGCCATGCCCGGTCCATCAGATTGGAGCATCCTACGGCGGCACAGTTCAGTGCGTAGTGGATGCGCGGTTCATCGAATGTTGGCCGGATAATGCGGTGTTCGATATCGTTCAGCGTCAGCTCCTGCCCCGCCACCTGCGCCAAAGTCCGGTTCCACGGGCCAATCGACAGCGGACCGTCTTTGATATCGCGGATCGAGGCGACGGGGTAATTGTCGAGGACCACATCCACCGTCAGCGCATTGTACAAGTTGATCCAATACGCCAGTTGCTGATCGCGTGTCAGCCGCGCAGGGTCAATGGCTTGCAGATCGACCAGATACTCGTCCAGGCGCGCCCGATCTGCCTTTGTCACCTGCCCGTAAGTTACACGGTTCACGCCCTGCCCGTCAGTCACGACATAGCGGTGCAGGAAAGCTGTCCAATCGCGGTGATCGACCTTTTCGCCCGGTGGGGACGCAAATCTAGTCAGGGTCTGACCCGGCAGCGCCTTGGGCGATGGCAAGGCCAGTCGTTCGACGCTGGCACAGGCAGTCAGAAAGGAAAGGAACAAGAGTATCAGAAGGTTCCTCATGACGCGTCCTTTTGGCTCCGGCGCAGTGCACGCATTTGCCCCTTGAGCCGCTTGAGCGGGGCCAAAGCGGGATCGCTCAAGTCCGGCAGATCGGGGCCGCTGGACAGGCGGGGGGTCGCGGCGTTCCACCAGCTTAGGCCGGACAGCCCGTCGATCCGATCCGGCGCAGCCAAATGCATGTCGCGCTGCGCGTTGTGGGCGCACATGGACAGCGGCCCATTTGCCGTGGCAACCATAAATACGCAGGACGCACAGCGATCCTCTTCCAGCGCGTCGGCGGCCATAAAATTGTGGATAAACACTGACTGCCGACGGACGGGACCCTGCAACAACCCTCGACCCAACCGCAGCACACAACCCAACAGATGTAGCCCGGCCCGCAGCGCCAACAGCGGGTTGCGCCTCACCATGCGCCAGATGCTGTCGCGGGTGTCGATATGGCCGTCTGCCGACTGATCGACGCGGCTGAGCGCAGCGATCACTTTGTGCGTCAGGCGCTTGGCGGACAAAAGCGAAACCGCGCGCCCGCCAGCGGTGACAACACTTGCATAGCGATTGCATTTTGCATGGCCCACGGCGGCCGTGTCGAAATGCAGAGGCGTTCCATATCCGGCCTCAACCGCGGCCATCACGCTTTCCTGCGTGATCGCGTCGGGCCGTTCGCGCAGCACTCCGCGCCCGGTATCGGCCTGCATCTGGAACGAGACAAAGGAGACCTCGGGGCAGTCTCGCATGAACCGCGCCAGCGCAGGCAATTCATCGAAGTTGCCGCCGAAAACGGTTGTGTTGAACAACACCCGCAGGCCCAGCCCACGCGTGTGCCGGATATAGGCGCGGCGCACAGCGTTCAGCTCAGCCTCGCTGTTGAACCCCTTGCGTTCCTGCGTCATGTCCACGTGAAACGCCACATCGTCCAACCCGGCTGCAGCAAGCCGCGTCAGAAACGCCCTGCTGGCGCGAATGCCGTTTGTCATCAGGCAGGATCGCATGTTTAGGCGGCGAATCTCGCGGCACAGCGCCTCAAGGTCTTCGACCTTGCGCAGGGTCGGATCACCCCCCGTCAGCTGGACTGAAACTCCGGGGCCATAATGGCTGTGGATTGTGGCAAGACGCGCAAACAATACCGACAACGGTGGGTCATAGGTCATCTCGGCCCGGTCCGAGAGGTAACACAGTGTGCAATCAAGATTGCAGCGTTGCGTGACCTCAAGCGCGACGCAGGCGATGGGGTAGAACCGGCCTGCCGTCTGCCCTGCGCCATATTCCCCGCACCCTTGCAGACCGCCGCGCAAAGGCGCGCGACGGTCGGTGCCAGTAAACTTGCGTCCGGCAGGTTTTACAGAAGAGAGAGTTGGGGCCGTGTCCTTCATACCCGTCAAGCTAGACAGGTCGATCAGATGCGGCCACGCCCCCTCACGCCAACGTGCGGGATGGTGATTGAACTAGCCGCAGCACCCGCCGGATTGTTTCACCTGAGCGGTTGCAGGCGCTTCGTTCAGGTTCGCACCCCGCCCCAACCACGTCTGCTCTGCGAGATAGAAATCGGTGAACCGGGTGACAAAATCCTCGGAAACGGTTTTCTGCGGGATGCCGGTCGCCATCAAAGCCTGTTGCCACGCCTTCACCTTAGGATAGTCAGCCAACATATCGTGCCCGCTGTGATCGGCCACGATTGCAGCCCGGTGAAGCAACGGCAACCAAGCCATATCGACATTGCCCAGCGCCTCACCCGTAAAGAACGGGCCGTCCCCAAGCTGCTTTTCCGCCTTTGCGAACGAGGCGTTCAGCTTGGTCGTCCGATCCGCAAAGATCGCCTGATCCGCGCTTTGCATTGCGCTGCACTGAACCAGATAATGCTTGCTGGCCTGATAGCTCCACGCGCAGCTCAGGGCGCGCTGTTCCGGTGTCAGGTCGGGCTGCAGCGGCGCGGTCACTTCGTCGAGGTATTCGGCAATCGCGTCCGACTCAAACAGTGCCGTGCCGCCTTCGGTCACCAGAACTGGCACCTGACCTGTCGGCGATAAGTCCAGAAACCCAGTCCGGCTTGTCGCTGAGGCTGATGTAGTCGATCTGATAAGGCACATGCTTGGCTTCCAACAGCGCCGTGACGCGCTGAACGAAGGGGCAGATTTTGAAACTGATGATACGGATCATTTGTCTTTCCTTTTGCTGGTTTCATCTGTCAGACGAAGCCCGCGCCAAAAAGACGACGATCAGATCAACATTTTTTGCAGGATTTCGGTTTTTCTTGAACGTCCGAGATATTGCCCCGCACATCCATCGAGATATTGCAGCAATCCTCGAACGCTTTTCGCAGCTCTGCCCGGCCCTTTTGAACCCGGGACTTGAGCGTTGAATACGCCAGTCCTTGCGCCTGTGCATAATCCTGTTGGGACATGCCATTGATGTCGATCGCTATCAGCATGTCCGCGGTTTCCTGCGGCAACCCGCGAATGAAAGGTTCGACGCACCCCTCAAGGTCCTGACGCGTTTCCGGATCATCGCGGTGGTACCAAAGATCATCCGGGTGCGCCTCGGCACGGCCGAATTTTCGGTAATGGTCGATGATTGTGCGGTCGGCCGTTTGAAACAACCACGGCTGCAGTTTGGCAGGGTCTTTCAGGTTGGGCAGACCAGTAAAAACCTTGACCGAGATCTCTTGCAACAGGTCTTCCACATCCGCGGTGTTGGACACACGCGAATGCAGAAACGCCTTCAGGCGTGCGCGGTACTTGGGCCAGATGTCTTCAATGCGCATGCTGTTTTATGACAGGTGATCCGCAAAGGCGGCAACCACCTGCTGGTAAACCTCACGTTTGAACGGCACGATCTCGTCGATCAGCTTGCCTGGCTCCTGCCATTTCCATCGGGTGAATTCCGGATGCTTGGTGTGGATGTCGATCTGGTCGTCCTGGCCGGTAAATCGCAGAAGGTACCATTTCTGCT
This sequence comes from Ruegeria sp. CDSB117, assembly GCF_059611005.1. NCBI lineage: Bacteria > Pseudomonadati > Pseudomonadota > Alphaproteobacteria > Rhodobacterales > Roseobacteraceae > Ruegeria > Ruegeria sp. CDSB117. The sequence goes on along the minus strand of NZ_JBXWOS010000008.1, from coordinate 104,656 downwards.
CTTGCCCGCGATAGCGGCCTTTCCAGATTTTGGGCACGATATCGTGGGGCAGATCATAAGGCAGCCAGCCGTCCGTCTCAGCCACGATCTCGACCAGGTCCGAGGTCACGCCGGTTTCTTCCCACAGCTCACGGAGGGCTGCATCCCGTGGATCTTCGCCCTTGTCCACGCCGCCCTGAGGCATTTGCCATGCCTCCTTGTGGCGATCATTACGCTGACCGACGAAAATCCTGCCCTCGGCATTCATCAGCATAAGCCCCACGCAAGGGCGATAGGGCAGTTTGGCGATCTCTTCGGGGGTCATGTGCAGCCTCGTAAACATGCTTTGCAGGTTCTGTAGCAAGCAGCGGAGTGAAGGCAAAGGGTGTGACGTTAGGTTTCGCGTGACAACGTTGACGCGAAGGTCAATCTAGCGTCGACAAATCGGGAGGGAGAGTTCGCCATGACTGCGTACCCAAATATGCTGGCCCCGCTGGATCTGGGCTTTACCACTTTGAAGAACCGCGTCCTGATGGGGTCGATGCACACAGGGCTTGAGGAAACCGGCGATTGGAACCGTGTGGCCGAGTTCTATGCCGACCGCGCCCGTGGCGGTGTCGCATTGATGGTGACAGGCGGGATTGGCCCGAACCTTGAAGGATCGGTGCTGCCCGGCGCGTCAATGATGACCAATGACAAAGAGGTCGCGAACCACTCCATCGTTACCCAGCGTGTGCATGAGGCCGGCGGCAAGATCGCGATGCAGATCCTTCACGCAGGGCGCTATGCATACGGTCCGAAATGTGTGGCCCCCAGCCCGGTAAAGTCTCCGATCTCGCCCTTCCCGCCGAATGAGCTGGATGAAGAGGGTATTGAAAAACAGATTGCCGACATCGTGAACGCCGCTGTTCTGGCCCAAAAAGCGGGTTACGATGGGGTCGAGATCATGGGCTCCGAGGGGTATTTCCTCAACCAGTTCCTGGTGACCCACACCAACAAGCGCACCGACCGCTGGGGCGGATCATATGAGAACCGCATGCGTCTGCCGATCGAGGTCGTGCGCCGCACGCGCGAGGCCGTGGGCACCGATTTCATTATCATCTACCGCCTGTCGATGATTGACCTCATCCCCAATGGCTCGACCCATGAAGAGGTCGTTGAACTGGCCCAGCGTATCGAGAAAGCCGGTGCCACGATCATCAACACCGGCATCGGCTGGCACGAAGCACGCATTCCGACCATTGCCACCAGCGTTCCGCGCGCGGCCTTTGCCTGGGTGACAAAAAAGCTGATGGGCAAGGTATCGATCCCGGTCATCACCTCGAACCGGATCAACACACCCGAGGTCGCCGAAGAGGTCCTGTCGACGGGTTGCGCCGACATGGTGTCTCTGGCCCGTCCGATGCTCGCCGATGCGGATTTCGTCAACAAGGCAATTGCAGGTAACGCAGCACAGATTGCGCCGTGCATCGCCTGCAACCAGGCCTGTCTGGACCACACCTTCAGCGGCAAGCTGACCTCGTGCCTTGTGAACCCACGCGCCTGCCATGAGACCGAATTGGAAATCACCACAGCTGAAGCGCCAAAGACGATTGCCATTGTCGGCGCCGGCCCCGCGGGATTATCCACCGCAATGACTGCAGCGCAGCGCGGACACGACGTAACCCTGTTCGATCGCGCCTCGGAGGTTGGCGGCCAATTGAACATGGCCAAGCAGGTTCCGGGCAAAGAAGAGTTCTGGGGACTAGTCGATTGGTACCGCACCATGATGACCGATCTGGGTGTGAAGGTAGAGCTGAACCGCGAAGTCAGCGCTGACGACCTGACCGACTTTGACGAAGTGGTTATCGCTACTGGTGTCATTCCGCGCGATCCGAAAATCCCGGGCCAGGATCGGGACAATGTCATCACCTATATCGACGTGCTGCGCGAGAAGACCGAGGTCGGCAAGTCTGTCGCCGTAATCGGCGCAGGCGGCATCGGGTTTGATGTATCCGAGTTCCTGTTGGAAGACGGCCACAGCATCACCACAGACCTGCCCGCTTGGATGAAGGAGTGGGGCGTGACCGATCCGGCCGAGCATCGCTCGGGCCTGGCACCAGAAGGCCCTCAGCCTGCGGCACCTGCGCGTGATGTCACCTTGCTGCAGCGTAAGAAGCAAGCACATGGCAAGGGTCTGGGCAAGACAACCGGGTGGATTCACCGCGCTACGCTCAAGATGAAGGACGTCAACTTTGTGGGCGGCGTGAACTACGAGCGTATCGATGAGGACGGCCTGCATGTCAGCTTTGGCGAAGAACGTGCTGATCCGACCGTGATCGCGGCGGACACAATCGTTCTGTGTTCCGGTCAGGTGTCCGAGCGCAGCCTCGCAGATGCGCTGATCGAACGCGGCATCACTCCGCACGTGATCGGCGGGGCCGATGTGGCGGCAGAGCTGGACGCCAAACGGGCGATCAATCAAGGTACGCGACTGGCGGCAACGTTCTAAAGCAACACCTCAATTGAACTGAAGGAAGCCGTCTCGAAAGAGGCGGCTTTTTTGTGCCGCTTGACTCTCTTGGTATCAATATACATATGTACGCAATGAGCCAGAAAAAAGAGCGCACCCAGACGGGAATTCGAATCGAAAAGCGCCTGCTGAAAGTCCTCAAGGGGCTGGCAGAGTCGCTGGACATGACCCTTGGCGATCTGATCGAGGGGATTGCCCTGCATAGCTTTGAGAACAAGCCAGCGTTTTCCGAGGAAACGCTGGAGAAGATCAAACAACTCAAAAGTGTCTACGACCTCGACTGGACAGCCAATGACAGCCACCGCTTCAAGGAGAACGGAGAATGAGCACCGACATCTCCAACGCCTTTGAAGCACATGCCATCGACAACACGACATTCGGACATGCCGAACATGTACAGGTCGCATACGATCTGCTGCGCAAGTATGATTTCATCGATGCTGCAGCGATCTACGCCAAAGGAATCCGAACACTTGCAGCCAAGGCTGGCACCCCGGATAAGTTCAACCTGACGATCACCTACGCGTTCATGAGCCTGATCGCAGAGCGTCTTGCCAGTTCGAAAACCAGCGCTTTCGAGGCGTTCATTGCGGAAAACCCCGATTTGATGGCCAAGACAGCCCTCAGCCAATGGTATCCACAAGAACGGCTAAATTCGGCGCTGGCGCGCCGTATTTTCCTATTGCCTGACGTGGCATAGCCTCCTGTGCCGTGAAGGCACCTCGATTACTCGACCGAAATCGTGATCACCTGGGACACAATCGGGGTTGCGTGCGGAACATGCCCTGCATCCCCCAGAACCAGTTGCAGCGTGTGATCACCCGACGCGAGCTCCAGCGTCACTTCAGTCTGACCACCACCGAAATGCAAATGATTGTCGTCTGAAGGCAGACCATAGGCGAGCTCATCCGCACCGTCCTCACCCTCACCAATCGGCGGGCGGTCGATCAGCAAATGGTGGTGCCCGGTGTTTTCCGCCTCGGTTCCGGCGGGGGCCACGCCCATCCCGCTTAACCCAAAGACCACGGTCACCGGCGATGAAACCGTGTCGCCATCTGACAGGTTTACAAAATAGACCCGTGCGTCCGGGTTCGACGGCGTCTCGCCACCAGCCCATGCGAAGGTCGCGGACAGACATATGACTGCGACGGTATAAATGGCTTTCATGATCTCCTCCGTGGTCACAAATTTGCCATTGTCATCCTAGCATATCCGGCCGAAATCACCCAAAACCCTTGGCTTACAGGCATTGTGGCCATCTCGGAAACCATCGTTTCCGCGTTTCCCATATGCAAACGATCCGATTTGAAACCCTGATATTATCCCATGTCCGCCCTGTTTCCGCCCAGATTGGACGTCAGGTTGGCTCAAAGGACTAAGACTTGGGGAACGAGAATGGACCGACTGACCGAAATGGAAGCCTTTGCCAATGTGGTGGACCAAGGTGGCTTCACCGATGCGGCCAAGAAAATGGGCATCTCCAAATCGGCCGTATCAAAGCATGTTTCGAGCCTCGAGGCCCGTCTGGGCGCACGGCTGCTGAACCGCACGACCCGGCGCGTGTCGCCGACCGAAATTGGCCTGGCATATTATGACCGCGCACGGCGTGTTCTGAATGACGCGGGCGAAGCTGATGCGCTTGTGACTTCGATGCAATCCGCCCCCTCGGGTCTGCTTCGGATCAGCGTTGCAACAGATTTCGGCGTCAATCACCTGTCTCCGGTTCTGTCGGATTTTCTGGCGGCCTATCCTGATATCACTGTGAACATGGTGCTGAACAACCGCTACGTCGAGCTGATTTCTGAAGGGTTCGATGTAGCCGTCCGGATTGGTGAGCTGGAAGACAGCACCCTGCGCGCACGCAAACTGACTGAAACCGTCAAGCGGATGGTCGCAGCACCCAGCTATGTCGAGAAATTCGGCCGGCCGCAGAAAATTGACGAACTGAATGAACACAAGCTACTGCATTACTCCAGCCAGTCCTCTGGCAATGTATGGAAGCTGACCGCGCCTTCGGGTGAAAAAAGACAGGTTCGCACCGCAGGGTGGCTGAGCGTGAACGATGGGCAATCCCTGTTGAACGCCGCCATCTCTGGTCTGGGGATCGCATATTTGCCCAGCTATCTGTACGCAGATGCGCTGAAATCCGGTGCTGTACTGGACGCTATGCCGTCGCTTCCGGACGAGGTTCAGGGCGTCTACGCCGTTTACCCGCCCGGGCGATTTACGCAGCCCAAGGTGCGGGCATTCATAGATTTTCTCGTCGATGCGTTTCACGAAAAAGGCCCGATGGACTGGTGAATTTACCTCGGTAAACTGTACGGCCCGCGCCAATTGCGTGGGCCCTTTTTTTTTGAAGATTATGATTTGATCTGCACCGCGGGCTTTAGTTGATCAGCAAGACCGCCTCGACCCGGCGATTCAAGTCGCGGCCTTCCGGCGTGGCATTCGAGGTGAGCGGGGCCAGATAGCCGATCCCGCGCGCTTCGACCCGGTCTGCCGCGATCCCATGCGCCTCGATCAACCGGGCACGCACGGCCTGCGCACGGCCGGTACTGACCGAGATATTGGCATCCAGCGCGCCCGTGTCATCGGTGTGACCCACAAGTGCCAGCCGGATGTTTGGGTTTTTGTCCAGAAACTCCGCAACCAATTTCAGCGACGCAAAAGGCCCTTCGCCCAACGTCATTTCTCCGGTACGGAAATGAAGATCTTCCAATATTGCATGGCCGTTTTGCTCCAATTCGGCCAACAGGTCGCTGGACGACGTGACTGGCTCGTCGATCACAAGCGGCGGCGGAGCCTCTGCACCCACCGGTGTGACGCGGATCATCTGCACATACCCGTCAGGCGGATTGCGGCTGACCAGCAGGCTGACCACATTGCCCCCCCGAATGGCGGACAAAAAGCGATAGTCCTGAATGGCCACATACATGTCCGGTGTAGGCACGACTTCGGTGCCAAATCGAAAATCGAACCCGCCACACGTTTTGGCCTGACACTCAAGCAGGATCTCGTACCCCTGCGCGGCGATCTGATCCCGCAGCGGCGCCAGTAATTGCAGCGTGGTGCTAGAGCCCGATTGCAACCGCCAGGTTAACCGCTCGACCTTTCCTTCAACCTCTCTTGCGGGCACTGCACCGTCAACGAAAGGGCCAATTGGCAGCTCATAGCTGTCCAATTCACTTGTCCGGTCGCTGACCAGCCGTGCTCCAGAGGGCAACGTCAGGTTCTGTGCAAGACCCTGACTGGCCATCATCATCAGAAAAAGGGCTGCGGTTCGTATCATCGGGCCTGCGTATGGTATTCGTCGTTCGGGGCCATCGCTGTTGCGCTAGCCACCCGGTTCGACATGTTGAAAAAGCCGGTCACATTGGCAATGTCCCAAATGTCGCGATCGCTGAACCCAACATCGCGCAGACGTTGACGATCAGGTTCTTCGATCTCGGTACTGGCGGTCGTCATCTTGGCAGCAAAATCCAGCATGGCGCGTTGACGATCGTCCAGAAGGGCCACGCGGTAGTTCATAACCAGCATCTCGCCCAATCGCGGATTGCCCGACAATTGCCGAACAGCTGCACCATGGGCCACCAGACAGTAAAAGCATTTGTTGATCGCGGACACGACCACCGCAATCATTTCGCGTTCCAGTTTTGACAATCCGCTGTCACCCAACATCAGGTCGTTATAATTCGCCGTAAACGCGTTCAGCTTGTCGATGTCGAACGCATAAGCCTTCAGAACATTGGGCACAAAGCCCAGTTTTTCGACACAGATATCAAAGTACTTCTGCGTCTCAGGCGGCAGCGGGTCCACCATCGGCAGATCCAGCGCGGTGGGCAGGGTTTGGTCGGTCACGGTGGTCACTCTCCTTGGACAAGCTGACGGTAATGGTATTCTCCGGTGATCTCCATCCCGAGCGCATGGTAAAGACCATTTGCCCCGTCATTGGCCTTAGTGCAGATCACACTTAGCGTTTTTGCGCCGTTCTTCTGTGCCCAGATTGCAGCTGCGCGCATGGCCCACTTTCCCAAGCCCTGACGGCGATAGGCCGGTAAGATTTCCAGCGCATGAACCATGGCGACGTCGTCGTGAATGGCGACAAAACCGGTCCCCGCCGGGTGATCGGAATGACGTAGGAATATCCCCGTTTTAGGCCCGTCGGCGCGGTCCATGATGGCCAGCCGCTCTGGCCCGATCCCGCCCTGCGCCCAGATCTCGTTCATGATCGCCAGCGGACTCCAGATGGGAAAGACGGTGACCCGAGGGATGGGCGTATCGGTCAGGTGGTCGACCGGGCATTGGTAGATGTTGACGGGATCAAGAATGTCATAGCCACGATCCGCAAGCTGCTGATCCAGCCGTTCGTCGCCCGGTCGCAGGCAGAATATGGGCCGCTGACCCATCGCGCGCATCGCCCCTTCAGCGGCTTTGATATCCGCGTCGGTCGCCGATGCCAGAGCGCTGGCCGCGGAAACGCGCGAGCCACCACCCAGCCCCTGCCGCAGGCGAAAAGGGCCAATTGTCTCGAATCGAGCCGCCGGCCATGTACCGTCGACAACCTCGGCCCAGTTCGGGCTCAAAGCTCCAACTCTTTCGCCAACCGGGTCGTGGCCGCATCGACCTGTGACCCGTTTGTGCCCCGAACCACCACGTTAGAGCCGAATACACCGTTTACCTGAAACGGGTAGCTGCCGATGGCGAGATCAGGGTAATCCTCAGCCAAAGCGGAAAGGATCGAGGCGATATCACCTTCACCCCGGTTGATCCGCAGCGTTTGCGACAACAGGGGATCGCCGCCGGTCAGCTTGGGCAGAACGCTGGCGACCATGGCCTGAAAGATTGTGGGGATACCCGCCATCACATGCACATTCCCAAGCGTGAAGCCTGGCGCGGTCGAAACAGGATTATCGATTAATGTCGCCCCATCCGGAATACGTGTCATCCGCAGGCGCGCGGCGTTCAGTTCCAACCCCGAATTCTCATAGTGCCGCTCCAACAGCGCTCGGGCGTCGGCGCGCACATCAATCGATGCATCAAAGGCGCGGGCAATGCAGTCGGCCGTGATATCGTCATGGGTCGGGCCTATTCCGCCGCTGGTGAAAACATGATCAAAGCAGTCCGACAGCGCTCGAACGGCTTGTTCAATGGCAGTGGCGTCATCGCTGACCATACGAACCTCTTTAAGATCGATGCCCTGTTTGGTCAGTTCCTGCGCAAGGTAATGCATGTTCGCATCCCGTGTGCGTCCCGACAGGATTTCATCCCCGATCACAAGCATTGCTGCGGTTGGGTTCGGCATGACCTGTCCTTTCCTGATATGGCACAGGCCGCAAGATATCGTTCCTGTCGTGCCTCGCAAGGCCCGTTTGTCAGTCCCGCAGCGCTTGGGCAGGCAAATCCGCAGTGACGCTTTGGAACAGGTCCATATCGTTCATTGACCGCGCCAGAATCATCGCCCCTTCTAGGCGGGCTATTGTTTCCCCTGCTCGGGCTTCGGGATTCGCGGCCCCTGCGGCCCGGAATACTGTTTCCAGCCATACGAGATTACGCTCGAAAAACTCGCGAGTCCGTCTGGCGACCGGGTCTGGCAACCTTGCAATTTCAGCACCGAACATACCGCACAGGCACATCAGGTCCTGTTCGATCAATGCTTGTCGATATGCCGCCACATATTGTTCAAGAGATTCCAACGGCGTGGCTTCGTCCAACCGTCCCAACGCCCCCAGAAACCGATCAGTGTACCGGGTCACCAGCGCCTCGCCCAAAGCTTCCTTGGTGGGAAAATGGTAGTGAATGCTGGCCGATTTGATGCCGATTTCAGACGCGATGTCGCGAAAACTGAAGGCATAATACCCGCCTTGCCGCGCCATACGCTCGGCCACATCTAAAATTCGGCTGGCAGTTTCTGACAGGGGTTTTTCTGTTTTGGGCATCTGCACATCAATCTAAAATTTACCTATCACTAGATAGGGGGTTGTATTTCAAAATTCAAACTCAATATATCTACCTATCAGTAGATAGGGAATCTGATCATGACACAGACAACAACACTTATCGTCGGCGGATCCAGCGGAATGGGTCTGGCCACAGCGCGCCAAATCATAGCAAGCGGCGGGCACGTGACCCTTGTCGGGTCATCCGCTAGCAAGTTGGACGCGGCGAAAGCGGAACTTGGCGACAAAGCGGACATATACCGCGCGAACCTGCGTGACCCGGCGGACGTCGAAAGGCTGATCAACCAGATCAAATCGGACACGCGTCACATTCAGGGATTGGTGAATGCAGCCGGGACATTCGCGCCAAAACCGTTCATGGAACACACGGCCGAGGATTACGACAGCTATCTGGACCTGAACCGCGCGACCTTTTTCATCACGCAGGCCGTGGTCGAAAACATGATAGCCAACGGAGGCGGAAATATCGTCAACATAGGCTCTATGTGGGCAAAGCAGGCAGTTCGCGCCACACCGTCCTCGGCCTATTCGATGGCCAAAGCCGGACTTCATTCCCTGACGCAGCATCTGGCAATGGAACTGGCGGAACATAACATCCGAGTGAATGCGGTTTCTCCAGCTGTGGTGGTGACCCCCATCTATGGTGCCTTCATCGACCCGGAACAGATCGAGGCCACCTTGACTGATGCTTTCGACGCTTTCCACCCGATCGGCCGCGTCGGTCGGCCCGAGGATGTGGCGCGTACCGTCACCCATCTTCTGTCCGATGATGCGGGTTGGGTCACTGGGGCAGTCTGGGATGTTGATGGTGGCGTAATGGCGGGCCTCGTCTGACACTTCCCATGCGGGCGGGGGCGCGGTAAGCCGGGTGGCATGAAGTTTGCCACCCCATTGATCCCCGCCCGCCTTATCCGACGCTACAAACGCTTTCTGGCCGATTGCCAGTTGGAGGACGGGCGCGAAGTAACCGCACATTGCGCCAATCCGGGTTCCATGCTGGGTTTGGCCGAACCGGGTGAGAAGATCTGGCTGGAGCCCAACGATGACCCGAAGAAAAAACTGAAATACGGCTGGCGTCTGGTCGATCATGAGAACGGGCATTTTACCGGTGTTGACACCTCAGTACCCAACAAAGCCCTGCGCGCGGCCCTTCAGGCCGGTGAAATACCTGAGCTTGCAGCCTATAAAAACGTCCGTCCCGAGGTGAAGTACGGCGAAAACAGCCGTATTGATTTTCTGCTGACGCAACCTGGCCTGCCCGACGCCTATGTCGAGGTCAAAAGCGTGACTCTGTCCCGTGAACCATGTTTGGCAGAGTTCCCCGACAGCGTCACCGCACGCGGTACCAAACATCTAGGAGAGCTGACGGCCATGGTGACCCAAGGACATCGCGCGATCATGCTGTATCTGGTGCAGCGCACGGATTGCGACCGGTTTGGTTTGGCGGCGGATATAGACCCGGCCTATGCGGCGGCATTTGAGACGGCACAAGCGAACGGTGTCGAACGATTGGTGTATGGTACGCAAATTTCGCCCGAAGGTGTTTGGGTGGATACCACACGGTTCGGGGACTTTAACCTGCCCGGGTAATATCACTTGCCCCCGTCAGGTCCGATTCACCCCTTGTTTCGGCATTCGAACTGGGTTGCCGAAAGGGGCATCACCATATCACTGGCCTCAAATCTGGACCGCAGCGCCGACAGCATTTCGGCCACAACCGCATCCGGATCGACGCCTCCGCGCGCTCTGATTTCGTCAATCAACGGATTTCCATACACCAGGGCTGTCGCAAATTTCTCAAGGTCGGCGATTGGTTTGTTCAGCCTGATGGTTTCGTGCGTAACGGTCCGCCAACCTGCGGCCGCAAGGTCCGTGTGTACGATGTCGGGGTCGCCATAGTGGAACGGGACCTTGTAGAATCCTGGTGGGTTTTCGGGAAAGAACGTCATCGCTGCTTTGTGGGCTGTCTCGGAAAACGGGTTTTTGGACATATCGCTCCAGACGTTGAACACGTACCGGCCGCCTGGCTTCAGAACACGGGCAGCTTCGCGATATGACGTGGTTTTGTCCGGAAAGAACATCACGCCGAACTGGCAAACGATCAGGTCAAAACTGTTGTCTTCGAATGGCAGTTCCATTGCGTTCGCTTGGACAAACTCGACATTCTCACTGCCGGAGAACTTGGCTTTTGCAATCTCCAACATGGGCGGATTAAGGTCCGTAACCGTCAGCGAAACAGACGGGTTTAACGCGTCGCGCAGCTTACGGCTGACAATTCCCGTTCCTGCGGCAAGCTCCAGAACGCGACCCGTTTCAAGGCCGCCACACAGCCCGGTTAACCTGTCGGCATAGTCTACAAAAATGTTCGGTCCCAGACCCTGATCGTAATGGTGTGGAATTTCACCGATAAAACTGGCAGAATTGCTGGACATCTCGATCCTCCAAAACGATCTCACTGGGAAAAAACAACATTCTATCTGAAATTATGATTTTGAGCGAATTTGATAGACTTTGCAGCCTTGATCCGGGGGCATTCAGCGTCATCTAACACCCGCAAACGCACACCCTCTGGAACTTTCTGCACAAGCAGCGTAAAAGGCAGGCTGCGCGCAACATTTGGAGCTTAGCGTCGATGAAAGAACATCGTGGCCGCCTGACCAAGGACGGCATCCGCATTTATGAACAGGGTGACTTTGCCGGTATGCATGCGGCAGGGGCTTTGGCCGCGCGGATACTCGACGATATTGCAGAACATGTGTTTCCAGGCCAGACAACTGGTGTGATTGACGGGCTCATCACGCAGATGGTCGAGGATGCGGGCGCGACATCGGCGACAATTGGCTACAAGGGCTATCAGCATGCCAGCTGTATCAGCGTGAATCACGTGGTTTGCCACGGCATTCCAGGTGACAAGAAGCTGAAGGATGGCGACATTCTGAACATCGACGTCACGGTCATTGTGGACGGCTGGTTCGGCGATACTTCGCGCATGTATGTCGCGGGCAAACTGCCCCGCAAGGCTGAACGTCTGATCCAAGTGACACATGATGCCCTGTTCAAAGGCATCGAGGCGGTCAAGCCGGGCAACACCTTCGGCGATATCGGCCACGCGATTCAGGCCTATGTCGAGGCGCATCGGATGAGCGTCGTGCGCGATTTCTGTGGCCACGGTCTGGGCCGGGTGTTCCACGCGCCGCCAAACGTGCTGCACTATGGCCGTCCGGGCACTGGCGCGGTTCTGGAAGAGGGCATGTTCTTCACCATCGAACCGATGGTGAACCTTGGCCGTCCTGAGACGAAAACACTGGCCGACGACTGGACCGCTGTGACCCGCGACAAGTCACTGTCAGCGCAGTTCGAACACTCGGTGGGTGTGACCGCTGATGGTGTCGATATCTTTACCCTGTCACCGGGCAATAAATTCCATCCGACCTATTCGTCCTGATCGGCGGCCCGCTCGCGCAGCAGTTTCAACAGCAATGTCTCCGTGCCCCACGGCGTAATCGCGTCGTGGATGAACACAGGCGCGCGCAAATGCTTGGGCGCGGGTCCGGTGTGGGTTTCAGCATCGTCTGAAGGGGTCCAGAGCGGTGGGTTCAAAGCGCGGTCCATAAGCCGAACTTATCACGGTCGGATCAAATTCCCAAAAGGGCTGGAACCTCGGCCATGTCGGTGAAAACCTCTGCTTCGAGGTCCGTCAGAAATGCACCTTTTCCATCAGGCACATAGCCCAGGCAGCGCATATTGGCACGGATTGCTGCGGTGACGCCGCTGGCACTGTCTTCAATTACAACTGGCGCGGTGGCCTCAAATTGACGCGCTGCTGTAAGGAACATGGTGGGGTCAGGTTTACCGACGCCCAAAGTGTAGGCTGAAAACATCACATCCTTGAAGCGATCCCAAAGGCCATTCTGCCCCAGCGTGACTCGCATTTTGTCAGGCCCGCCATTGGACGCTACGCAGAAAGGAATTCCGCGCGCATCCAAGAGCGTCAGCAATTCCGCTACACCCGGAACCAAAGGAACACCCTGACGCAGTCGGGCGTCGGTTTCGGCATCGAATTCCATAATCCAGTTCTCGGGCAGGTCAGCCCCCAAATCGCGCGCGATATCCTGCACTTCCGGCATGGTCCTGCCGGTGAAAATCCTGTGGCACTCCTCCGCTGTCAAGGATAGTCCATGTCGGGCAAAGTTCGCGACCATCACCTGATTGGACAGGGGCTCACTGTCGACCAACACACCATCGCAATCGAAGATGACCAGATCGTGCATGTCAGGCCCCTGTCCGCCACATCAGTGAGATATGCGTGTCGCCATATTTACGCGCATTGTGCAGGTCAAACCCTTCGGGCGCGGCCATGGGGGCGTTTTCTTCCCAGACGATTAAGGCGTCTTTTGCCAACCACCCCCCTTGAGTAGCCGTCGCAAGCGCCTTTTGCCCAAGGCTTTTGCCGTAGGGCGGGTCAAGAAAAATAAGATCACAAGGCGCGCCCGGATTGTCGCCCAATCGCGTCGCGTCGCGACGGATCAGATCGGTACGGTCCTTGCTGTGGGTCAGATCAACGTTCTTACGGATCAGCCCCTGCGCCACGCGCCCGTCATCCACGAAAGTCACATGCGCCGCGCCGCGCGACAGCGCCTCAAGCCCCAGTGCTCCGGTGCCGGCGAAAAGGTCCAGAACACGCAGCCCATCAAAGTCGATCTGATGGCTCAGTACATTGAACAGGCTTTCACGCACGCGATCCGTGGTGGGACGCAGATGCGCCCCGGCATCGCCTTTGCCGACCGAGGCCAAGGCGCGGCCCCGGAACTCTCCGGCGATGATCCTCACGCTTTGAGCAGCGGTTTCAGGTCCGCGTCTGGGTCGGCCACGACGGCCGGGTCGGCCGTTTTGCCTGCATCGATCAGGCGTTTGCCCACCATGTAGGCACGTGGGTCATTCATCGCGTCGACCGCGATCAACTGATCGCCTTTATAGTACCAGAAGGACACCGTCTGCCCGTCGCCCTTGCGGGTCACCACGCGGTCATAGCCGGTGTTCAGACCTGCGATCTGTAGTTTGACGTCATACTGGTCCGACCAGAACCACGGCGTCGCCACATAGTCTTTGGCGGCACCCAGCATGTTCTGAGCAACAATCTCGGCCTGATCGATGGCATTCGGTACACTTTCCAGCCGAATACGACCACCGAAATGCGGGAACGACGCGCAATCGCCCGCCGCCCAGATAGCCGGATCAGAGGTGCGGCCATGGGCATCCGTTTTGATGCCGTTGTCCAGCTCCAACCCGGCCATCTCGGCCAATTGGGTCGAGGGTGCGATGCCCACGCCAACCACGACGAAATCAACCTCAAGCTTGGTGCCATCGGTCAGGACGGCCCCGGTGACCTTGCCGTCTTCGCCGACCAGACGATCCAGCCCGACGCCTTCACGGATGTCAGCACCGTATTCAGAATGCAGAGCACGGAAGTAATCGCTGGTTTCCGGTGCCGCGACACGTTGCAAAATCCGTTCTGCCATCTCGACCAGAGTGACCTTGACCCCACGCTTGGCGCAGACGGCGGCCGCTTCAAGCCCGATATAGCCACCACCAACGATCAGGGCGCGGGCACCCTCTTTCACGCGGGGCTCCATCTCGTCGATATGGGTCAGGTCGCGCACGACATGAACGCCTTCAAGGTCACCTCCAATGGCCGCAGGCAGGTAACGCGGGTCAGAACCGGTGGTCAGGGCCAGTTCGTCATATGAAATCACCTCGTCACTCAGGGTCACAGTCTTGGCCTTGGGGTCGATCGCGGTCACGCGCTGACCCAGACGCAGGGTGATGTTGTTTTCGGCGTAGAAACTTTCGGGGCGCAGGAACAGGCGTTCAAGCTCCATCTCACCCAGCAGATAAGCTTTGGACAGTGGGGGGCGCTGATATGGCAGATGCTGCTCGGCACCGATCAGCGTGATATCGCCTTCAAACCCGTCCTTGCGCAGTCTTGCAACAAGAGATGATCCCGCCTGCCCGGCTCCGATCACAACAATATGGCTCATCTTCGTCCTGCCCTGTCAAATTCCCGTGGTTTCATTCTCTGGCTCACCTATATTGCGGCTGAGGCCGACTCTGCAAATCCAATCGACAGGAGGAACAAGATGATTTCAACCGGTGATACGCTTCCCGACGCAACGTTGACTCAAATGGGGGCAGAAGGGCCCGAAGAGGTTCGGATTTCAGACAAGACCAAAGGCCGCAAAATTGTGATCTTTGCTGTGCCCGGTGCATTCACGCCGACCTGCCACTCGGCCCACGTGCCCAGCTTTATGCGAACCAAGGAACAGTTCGACGCCAAAGGCGTGGACGAAATCATCTGCGTCTCGGTCAATGACCCCTTTGTAATGAGCGCGTGGGGCGAAGCGACTGGCGCGACAGGCGCAGGCCTGACCATGCTGGCCGACGCCGCATCCGAATTTACCAAGGCCATTGGCATGGATTTCGACGCCCCGCCAGTTGGTCTGCTTGCGCGCTCAAAGCGCTATGCGATGTTGGTCGAAGACGGCAAGGTCGTTGCGCTGAACCTCGAGGAAAATCCCGGTGCCTGCGAGATTTCCGCGGGCGAAGGTCTGCTTGAGGCCATCTAGGTCACTCGGGCCCCGGTACAACCGGGGCCACGTTAACCCTATTTCACTTGATGCAACTTCCTGATGGGTCGATACTTGCCCCATTCATTCAGGGAGTTTTTTTGATGAAGCTCAAAATCATCACAGTCATTCTGGGTTCGGCAGGTGCACTGGCCGCCTGCGGCCCAGCCCCGACACCTCAGCAACAGCAGGCGCGACAGCATGAGATTGCGTGCCTCGGCGGCACACTAGGCGGCGCACTGATCGGCGGGGCGATTGGCAATCAATTCGGCGGTGGGTCCGGCAAGGACATCCTGACCGCGGCTGGGGCCGTCGCGGGCGGTGTCTCGGGCCAGCGTTACGCGTGCTGAGGAGAGAATGATGATAAAAACAGCTTTTTTGACGACAGCGGTCATTCTGTTGGCCAGTGCAACCTTGGCGGAAACAGTGGCTGGACTGCACGAAAAGGAACTGAACGCCATTGACTCCAACAACGATGGCTTCCTGTCCAAGGACGAGTTTAACGCCTTTTCGGATTATGCCTTTCAGGCCATGGACGAAGACAAGAACGGAACGCTGGGTCTGGAAGAGGCCAAGCCGTTTCTGGACATAAAACAGTTTCAAAACGTTGACCGCAACAACGACAACTTTATCTCACGATCAGAGTATGACCAGCAGATGGGCGATGATTTCCTGGCCGCCGATCAGGACGGAAACGCCCAGTTGGATTGATCGCACGACCGGGCTGAACGATAGGAGCGTGGTATGGAAAAGTGGATAGCCCTCGGCATTTTGGGGTTTCTTGCCGCCTGTGATGCGCCGCAGGCCCCCGTGGTGACCGGACCGAACGGACAGCCCCAGATCCAGATCAGCACATCAGGCCTGACGTGCTATGATACGCGTTGTTTGGACATCAATCCGGCGGCGCGAAGCGTTCGATCGGTTGGGAATCGGACAACCGGTATTCCACGAGACATCAACGTCAGCAACGGCACGGTCACACCCGCCGATTTCCGTCGTCTGGGTGAAATAGCTTCTCTGGCCGGCGGCATGGGATCCAGAGGAGACCGTTAAACGAGGCTGTCCATTTTTCGCGCCAATTTGGCGTCCAGCGACGATAACCCACCGACATCATGTGTGGACAGGACCACCTCGACCGTGCGGTACACGTTTGACCATTCAGGGTGGTGGTTCCACTTCTCGGCAAAGATCGCCACCTGGGTCATCCAGCCAAATGCGTGGACAAAATCCTCGAAAATGAAGGTCTTGGTGATAGCATCCCGGTCGGTGACCATGGTCCAGCCGTTGTCGAACAGCGGATCAAGAAGAGGGCCGCGAGTTTCGGTCGACAATAGTTCCGTCATTGCTGTTCCTCCGGATTCGATTTTCTGAACGGACCATAATCCGTCAGAATCTCGATCTCTTCTCCCACTGCGTGGGCCTCGGCGTCCAGATATTTCTTGATCGCATCGGCAAAGCCCGGGTCGTTGACCCAATGCAAGCTATGCGTGCGCGTGGGCAAGTAACCGCGCGCCAGCTTATGTTCACCCTGCGCGCCTGCTTCGACCCGCGCCAGACCTTCCGCAATGGCAAAGTCGATCGCCCTATAATAGCACAGTTCGAAATGCAGGCAGGCGTGATGTTCAGTGCAGCCCCAATACCGGCCAAAAAGCGTTTCGCGGCCGATGAAATTCAAAGCCCCGGCGATGGGGTATCCGTCCCGTTCAGCCAGCACCAAGGCCATGTCGTCCGCCATAGTTTCATGTGCGATATCAAAGAATTGGCGGGTCAGATAAGGCACGCCCCATTTACGGGACCCAGTGTCCTGATAAAACTGCCAGAAGGCATCCCAGTGTTCGGGGCGCAGGTCATCCCCGGTCAGAGTGCGGATTTCGCCGCCAAAATCGATGGCCTGCGCGCGTTCTTTGCGAATGTTCTTGCGCTTGCGCGACGATAATGCCGCAAGAAATCCGTCGAAATCTTGGTATTCGTCATTCAGCCAGTGAAACTGCTGCGACTGACGCAGCATAAGCCCCATCTGTTCGCCCGCCAGCGCCTCGGCATCGGTGCAGAACGTCGCGTGGACTGAAGACACCTGATTGTCTGCAGCCAATTGCACCGCCCCCTGCACCAGCGCAGACATGCCAACCGATTCATAGCCGGGGCGCACCAGAAAACGCCGACCTGTTGCGGGTGTGAACGGCACGGCGATCTGCAGCTTGGGATAATAACGACCCCCGGCACCTTCATAGGCATGCGCCCAGTTGTGGTCGAAGATGTATTCGCCCTGACTGTGGGATTTGGCATACATCGGCGCCGCCGCGATCAGCATCCCGTCCAGATAGGCCGTCAGGTATTGCGGTTGCCAGCCCGTTCCGCGCCCGACCGAGCCGCTGTGTTCAAGCGCAAGCAGAAACCGGTGGGTGGTGAACGGATCAAGCGGACGGCCGCCATCGGCAACCTCGGGACAGGCGCAGCTGTCCCATTCCGCCGCAGATATCTGCGACAGCGAGCCCAGCACCCGAACCTCGATCTGTGCCTGATCCATTTGCCCTCCGCCTCTTATCTTTATCTGTGACGTCGCAGGGCTGGTTCAACCCGGTTGTACAGCTAGATACCCTTCGAAGGTCACATTGTCCGCAACTTCGCGGGCCTCTGCCTCTTGTTCAGGCGACCGCACAGTCCAGCACAGGATCGGTACACCGCGTGCCTTCAGTTCGGCCACGCGGGGGCGGTCAAGATCTTCGACCTCATGGCTGATAAAACTGGCCCCGACACGGTCGAAATCCGGAATGTCGCGCAGGTGGTCACAAACACTCTGAGGTAAAAGCTCGACCTTGGGCTGGTACGACCCCGTCACGATGCCACGCGGCAGATGCGGTGCCAGCCGCGCCAGTTCAGCGACCGAGTTGGGGTTGAACGACATCAACGCCACCGGCCCATCGTAACCTGACAATGCACGCACGGCGTCTTGTTCCAGCGGGCCCACTGATGTGCCCATCGCGCCGTCCTGATCTTTGAATTCGATCAGCAGCGGTACTTTGCCTGACACGATTTGCAGAACCTCATCCAGCGTCGGGATGCCATCGTCCGCGTGCAACAGCGTGGTGCCTGATGCCTGAACCGACGTGATCAGCTGGATCGGGCCGGGCTGTCCGGTCAGGCGGGTCATGTCATAGTCATGAAACACCATAGCCCGGTTGTCCGAGGTCCGTTGCAGATCAATCTCAATCCCATACCCGGCGTCCACGGCGGCGCGAATGGCCGCCCGGCTGTTTTCCGGGCGGTTGTCCTGTTTGTCGTGCAGCGCACGATGCGCCAGCGGGACTTGAAGGAATACGTCAGGCAGTGCGGGCGTCATTGAACTTCAAAGATACCTTCAATCTCAACCGCGACGCCCAAGGGCAGTGCCGCCGCACTGACGGCCGAACGCGAATGGCGACCTGCATCACCCAGCGCTTCGACCAGAAAGTCTGACGCACCGTTGATGACTTGCGGCTGCGCGGTAAAATCTGCCGTCGAGTTCACAAACCCGGTCAGCTTGATGACGCGTACCAATTTTTCGATATCGCCACCGCAGGCCGCTTTGACCTGCGCCAGAAGGTTGATCGCACATACCTTGGCCGCAACAGCGCCTGCTTCGACTTCCATGTTGTCGCCCAGCTTGCCTGTGATCAGATCATCCGCCTTCGAGATCTGCCCCGAGACATAGACGATATTGCCCACGCGCACGAAGGGCACGTAGTTGGCCGCCGGCGCAGGAGCGTCCGGTAGGTTGACACCCAAGCTTTCCAGTTTCGCCGCGATGCTCATGAGGTCTCCTCCCAAATTTGAGTCGGGGCGAAGCTAACCGGGAAGGCAAGGATCGAAAAGTGCGAAAACGGCGATGTGACCTGCACCGGTTGTGGGCGTAACTTTTCTTATTCTGAACTGTTGAACCTGTGTCACTTTACGTTGACCTATTCGGCAGGTTAAACGCTATCTGTTTCATATTGGTGGCGAAACGCCTATGTGACTTTGGGTAGGCCGGGCACAACGGCCAAAAAGAGTATTGATTAAGTGTTCGGGCACGGACTGTCCGAACGTTTTGGAGTGGCAAAGATCGTGTTGAGCAGAATCAGCCTAAAACCCCTAATCGTTGTGTCCGTATTGGCAGTTCTCAGCGCCTGCACCACACGCCCTCCGGAGGGTGTTCAGCAGGGTGAAGCATTTGATCCGTATGAACGCAACAACCGGGGCATCCACAAGTTCAACCTTGGCGTCGACCGGTTTCTGTTTCGTCCCGCCTCGAAAGGGTACGTAAAGATCGTGCCCGACCCGATGGTGACCAGTTTCAACCATTTTGCCGAAAACCTGACGATGCCGGGCCAAGCCGTGGACTACCTGCTGCAAGGCAACCTTAAGCAGTCAGGCAACGCATTGCTGCAGTTTGTGATCAACACGACCGTTGGTGGCCTGGGGTTGTCAGCCCCTGCCGACGAACTGAACCTTCCGCCTGTGGATACCGATTTCGGTGAAACGCTGCACGTCTGGGGTTTTGGCGAGGGCGCTTATGTCGAGCTGCCGCTCTATGGCCCGTCAACGCAGCGGGACTCGATTGGTGTTATCGTCAACCTGTTCTCGAACCCGATCAACTTCTCTCCGGTCCGTCCGGTCGACAATATCGGTGTCTACGCCGAGGTCGTGCGCCGGATGGGCGATCGGGGGCGTTTTTCGGACACGGTCGACTCGATCCTGTATGAAAGCGCTGACAGTTATGCGCAGGCGCGGACCATTTACCTACAAAATCGCCGCTTCGAACTGGCGAGAGACGACGAAGAAACCTATCTGGGTCTTTACGACGACCCTTATGCAGACAATGGGACCGACCCTGTCAGAGATCCCTACTTAGACCCATACGAGGACCCCTATGAGGACCCCTATGCCGAGTAACCATATGAACCGACGCGGTTTTGTCGCCACTGGCCTTGCCGGTCTGGCACTGACCGCCCTGCCTTTTTCCGCCTTTGCCCAGACTGAAGCCAGCGCCAAGGCTCTGGTCGTCAGTGTCGTGGATGACATCAACCGCATTATCGCCTCGGGCAAATCCGAAAAGGCGATGATCCGCGATTTCGAAAAGGTCTTTGTGCAATATGCCGATGTGCCGATCATGGCGCGTTATGTGCTGGGTGCGGACGCCCGTTCGGCCAGCCCGTCGCAGTTGAAGCAGTTCACCAAAGCGTTTCAGGGCTATATCTCGAACAAGTATGGCCGGCGTTTCCGCGAATTCATTGGTGGGCAAGTCACCGTCCGGAAGGCCCGGAAAATCAAGGCCGGTTACGAGGTACGCACCTCGGTTAAGCTGCAGGGCTCATCCCCGTTCGAGGTGACATTCCTAGTTTCGGACAAATCGGGCCGCGACAAATTCTTCAACATGTTCATCGAAGGCGTGAATATGCTGCTGACCGAACGGACCGAAATTGGCGCAATGCTGGACGCCCGTGGCGGCGACCTGAACCGTCTGATCAAGGACATGGGCTAAACCAAGGTCAGCCAACCCGGTTAAGTAAAAGAAAAACGCCGCGCGATAGGGTTCGCGCGGCGTTTTTTAGTTCAATTCAGGCGCTCGCCGGTTTCCTTGGCGAAGTAAGATACTTTGCTCATATCGAAGGCCAAGTTCAGCATTTTGCCCGCCTGCGCACTGGTTTCCGCGTGCAGACGCGCAGTGACCTGCTTGCCGCCCAGTTCCGAGACCACATAGGTGTCGGCCCCTGCCGGTTCGACCATATCAACCATGCACGCGGCTTCCTGCACGCCATCACCAGCCCGGAATCCTGCCTCGGCGATATCCTCTGGGCGCAGGCCCAGGATCACATCCTCGGGCAACGCCAGATCGCGCGCATCGTTCAGAACCAGCGTTTCCCCGGCATCGCGCGAGATGACGATTTGTGTACCCGACCCGATTTTGGTGACCTGCGCAGGGATCAGATTCATTGCCGGCGAGCCCATGAAATCAGCGACAAACAGATTGGCCGGGTTGTTATAAATCTCGGCCGGGCTGCCGATCTGCTGCACGATACCGCCCTTCAAGACCACGATCTTGGTGGCCAGCGTCATCGCCTCAATCTGATCGTGGGTCACGTAGACGATGGAAGCGTCCAATGTCTGGTGCAGCTTCTTGATCTCGGTCCGCATCTCAACCCGAAGCTTGGCATCGAGGTTCGACAGCGGTTCATCAAACAGGAACAGCTTGGGATCGCGCACCAGCGCCCGGCCCATCGCCACACGCTGACGCTGACCACCGGATAGCTGGCTGGGACGACGGTTCAGCAGCGGCTCGATTTGCAACAGCGAGGCCACATCGTTTAGTTTGGCCTCCTGCGTCGCCTGATCGACCCCGCGCACCTTCATGCCGAAGGTGATGTTCTTGGCCACGCTCATCGTCGGATACAAAGCGTAGGATTGGAACACCATCGCGATGTCGCGGTCCTTGGGGCTGACATGGGTCATGTCTTTGCCGCCAATCGCCAGTGTCCCGTCGGTGATTTCCTCCAACCCCGCAATGCAGTTCAGCAAGGTGGATTTACCACAGCCCGAGGGGCCGACCAGCACCAAGAAATCACCCGGTTCGATCGAGATGTTGATGTCCTTCAGAATTTCGGTTGCGCCGTAATTCTTGTAGAGTTTGTTGATATCAAGGATGGGAGCCATGGGTTATCCCTTCACAGAGCCAGCGGTCAGGCCGCGGATGAAATACTTACCGGCAACGACATAGACGAGCAGCGTCGGCAGCCCCGCGATGATCGCGGCGGCCATGTCGACGTTGTACTCTTTGACGCCGGTGGTGGAGTTTACGATGTTGTTGAGCGCCACAGTCACGGGCTGCGTGCCCGCCTGGCTGAACGACACACCGAACAGGAAGTCGTTCCAGATCTGCGTGAACTGCCAGATTACGGTCACAACGATGATGGGCAGCGACAGCGGTAGGAAGATCGACCAGAAAATCCGCAGAAAGCCTGCCCCATCGACCCGGGCGGCTTTGGTCAGCTCGGCCGGAATGGTGACATAGTAGTTGCGGAAGAACAGGGTGGTGAAGCCAAGGCCATAGATCACGTGGACAAAGATCAGGCCCGGAATGGTTCCGGCGATTCCCATCATGCCTAGCAGGCGCGCCATCGGCAGCAGCACCACCTGGAACGGGATGAAGCAGCCAAACAGCATCAGCGAGAAGATGATGTTCGCGCCTTTGAACCGCCACTGCGCCACGACATAGCCGTTCAGCGCACCTATCAGGGTCGACAAAAACACCGCAGGCACCGCGATCAGGACAGAGTTCCAGAAAAAAGGCCGCAGACCTTCACATTGGATACCGGTACAAGCCCCGGACCATGCGGTTTTCCAAGCATCAAAGCTGACTTCGCGCGGCAGCGAGATCAGGGACCCGGTGCGGATTTCCTCAAGGCTTTTCAGTGATGTCGTCAACATCACGAACAGCGGCATCAGGTAATACAGCGCGAACAGGCCCAGCAGGACATAAAGCAGCCAACGAAGGGCAATCTTGCCGGTGGCGCTCTGCGAGCGGGTTTGGGTTTGGGGCATCGACAGATCAGTCATTTTTCGCCCTCAGCTCTGAATAAAGATATGGAACCACGATGGCAAAGACGACCAGCATCATGATCATTGCGGAAGACGCCGCCTGACCAATATCGCCGCGCGAAAACGCCATGGCATACATATATGTGGCTGGCAGATCGGTGGCGTAACCCGGACCGCCGCCTGTCAGCGCGATGACAAGGTCAAAGCTTTTGATCGCAAGGTGGGCCAGAACGATGAAGGCCGACAGGAAGATCGGTGCCATCGACGGTATGATGATCGCCGTATAGATGCGCCATGTGGGGATACCATCGACTTGTGCGGCTTTGATGATTTCACCATCCACCGAACGAAGCCCGGCCAGAAACAGCGCCATGACAAAGCCCGAGCTCTGCCAGATCGCGGCAATCACAATCGTGTAGATGGCGTAATCGGGGTTCACCAGCCAATCGAATTCGAAATTCGGAAAGCCCCAGCCCTGCACCATGGATTCAATGCCTAATCCTGGGTTCAGGATCCACTTCCATGCGGTGCCGGTCACGATCATCGACAGTGCCATCGGGTACAGGTAGATGGTGCGAATGACCCCTTCGACGCGGATCTTCTGATCCAGCAGGATGGCCAGCAACAGCCCCAGCACCATCGCGATCACGATGAACAGCGCGCCAAAGATATACAGGTTGTTGATTGCCGTATCCCAGCGAGGGGAATCGAACAGGCGTTCATACTGAATGAAGCCATGGATCTCGTATTTCGGCAGTAGTTTCGATCGGGTCAGCGACACCCATGCGGTCCATCCGATAAATCCGTAGACAAAAATCAATACGGCGATGAACGACGGTGCCAGCACCACCTTGGGCAGGTGGTTTTCCAGCCATTCGGACATTTTTTCCTCCGGGGAAAAGTGCTCTGCCCCTCAGTATAGGGGGCAGAGCGTTTTGGATCAGTAGCTGTTGGCCACTGCGTCCGCCAGTTGCTGAACCGCGTCAGCCGAGGACATATCCGAGTTGAAATGTGCGGTCACAACATCCGTGATCGCTCCAGACTGCGACCCGCGCAGCGCCATGCCATGGGCGTAAGACGGCAGCAGCGAACCACCTGCCGAGGTCGTACCCATGTCTTCTGCCGACAGGTTGGCGCAGATGTCGAAGTCTTCCAGTCCAACATCGGTCCGTGCAGGGATCGAGCCTTTGTTCAGGTTGAACACTTTCTGGAAGTTCGGCGCGACGATCAGCTTGGCCAGCAGGTCCTGACCGGCTTTCTTGTCGTCTCCTTCCACGTCAAACATGGCGAAGCTGTCTACGTTATAAAGATATCCGTCGCCGGGGGTCGAGGCGCACAGGAAGTCTTCGCCAGGCTTCTTGCCAGCTGCCAGGAATTCACCCTTGGCCCAGTCACCCATGATCTGGAACGCCGCTTCGCCGTTCATGACCATTGCAGTCGCCAGGTTCCAGTCGCGGCCCGAGAAGTTCTCGTCCACATAACCACGCAGTGTGCGCATCTGGTCAAAGACCTGCACCATCGTATCCGAGGTCAGCGCTTCGGGATCCAGATCAACCAGTGCTTTCTGGAAGAACTCGGGTCCGCCGATGCCCAGGACCACCGTTTCAAACACGGTCGCGTCCTGCCACGCCTGACCACCATGGGCCAGCGGGATTACACCAGCGGCCTGCAGCTTGTCAGCGGCAGCGTTGAATTCGTCCCAGGTGGTCGGCATTTCGATGCCATTTGCCGCCAGAACGTCGGCGTTGGCCCAGATCCAGTCCACGCGGTGCACGTTCACCGGTGCGGCGCACCACGTGCCCTCGCACTGCATATGACCCGCGATGGACGCAGGCAGCACCTCGGCCCAGCCTTCGGCTTCGGCGACAGACGAGATATCGGCCAGAACGCCTTCTTCGTACCATTCCTGAATAGCAGGGCCTTTCAGCTGAACGGCAGTCGGTGCGTTACCGGCCAGAACACGGGCCCGCAGCGCGGTCATGGCTGCATCACCGCCACCACCCGCAACGGGCATGTCAGTCCAAGTACCGCCGTTCGAGGCGAACTCTTCCTGCAGAACGGCAACCGATTTGGCCTCACCACCCGAGGTCCACCAGTGCAGAACTTCTGCCTGCGGCTCGGCCACAACGGACGATCCGGCCACAACGGCCAAAGTCGAAACGGTGGCAAATGCAAAACGCTTCATTTTTTGTCTCCTCCCTGAGAACTCAGTGACTGCCAAAGCAGCGATGGCGCTATTACTGAGGTCAGATCACCGTCTGACAACTTGGAATGCACAGTAAAGCACGGAAACAGACCAAATTTTCACCACTTCTGTTACAGCGTGTTACGTTGACATTGAATCTGTTTCCATTCGTTACAATGGACATCGACAGACGCAGAAGATCGGGAGGTAAAGACAGAGTGAGCATTCCGCGACTGCTGGTGGTGGATGACGACCCAGAGATGCGGTCGATGATGACGCAATTACTGCAGCAAAACGGCTTCATCGCGCTGCCCGCCAGTTCTGAACAGGAAATTCGCGCGCACCTGTCCAACGGGCGGATAGACCTGATCCTGCTGGATGTCATGCTGGGCGACGAAAACGGCATCGACATCTGTGCGCGGCTGCGGCGCGAACAGGATGTGCCAATCATTCTGGTCTCGGCCCTGTCTGCCGACCATCAGCGTATGGCCGGATACGAAGTTGGGGCAGACGACTACATTGCCAAACCGTTCAACCCGCAACTGATGCTTGCCCGCGTCCGGGCAGTGATGCAACGCGCTCGGCGCTCGTCTTCGCTGGCCTATCGACGCCGAACGCGCACTTTCCGATTTGACGGCTGGGTCTATGATGGCAAGCGTGATGATTTACATTCGCCCGAAGGCTATTTGGTCGCGTTGTCACAAAGGGAAACCGCCCTGCTCAAGGTGCTTTTGGCCAATCCGCACATACCGCTGACCCGCGATGAAATCGTCGCAGCGCTGGATGTAACAGGGGACAGTGACAAGTCCGAAGCGCAGGGCCGCGCCATCGACATGCTGGTCGGTCGCTTGCGATCCAAGATCGAAACCAACCCTAAAGATCCGCAAATGCTGCGCACGGAACGCGGGGTCGGCTATATCTTTGCCGCCGACATTTCGGTCGAAGAATGACGCTGCGCCTGCGCAATCTGGGGTGGCTTTGGACCCTTTCGGCCTTTGCCGCCGGTTTGCTGTCTGCAGGGTTATGGTTCGCTTCGGCACGCGCCTGGAACGACTACCTGCTGCAATCTTTCGTGGCAGGGTTCACCGTCTACGAAGAATTGCGAACAGGCATGGCCCCCTCCGAGGGGTTGTCGATAACGCCCTTGCCGCCCCAAGATACGGCCCTTGCCGAAAATGGCGAGTTTCAGCGGTTGCCCGGATTTTCAAACCGCCGCTTCGTCACCAATCTTTCGATCCTAACCGACAGTTCCTCACCGCTGAGCGGGCGTGAGTTAACCGTGGCGATTCTGTCCGACCGGTTGGTTTATCCGGTGTCGGACATTGTGTCAGGCAGTGATCAAACCGGGCCTGAAAAGATGGGAAACTTGACCCGGTTGCTGGCGACATATTGCAGTGAGCCGATCCTGATTGCAAAATTTGGACGCGAGGCCTGGCATCAGGTCGACGGGACTAAGATCTGGGGCTGTCAGGCAGCTCCAATGGATTTGCGTCTGCCCGCAATTCTTATGGGGATCGTCGCAATGGCGGTCATCTTGTCAGCAGTCAGTAACGTCTCAGATACCTTCACCCGGTTTGCCCGCGCGTTGCGCGAACGGCAGCGCCTTGGGGGGCCGGAAAGCTATGAGGCGGATGGCCCGGATGAACTGCGCGATATCGTCTCGGCGGTGAACGCCCATCTTGAGGCCGAGCGCGCGCAGCTTGAAAAGCGGGCGACGGTCTTGTCCGGTGTTAGCCACGATCTGGGTACCCCTGCGACCCGCGTGCGCCTGCGTGCCGCTCTGATCCCCGACGATGAACTGCGCGAAAAGCTCGAGGCGGATGTGGATCAGATGACGGGCATGATCGAAAGTGTCCTGACCTATACGCGATCCGAACTGGATGTTGAGGAACCGCGCCAGATTTCTCTGACCTCTTTGGTCGAGGCTCTGGTCGCCGATTATCAGGACATGGACCTGCCCGTGACGCTGAAAAAGACCGACCCCGTCGCGGTCGATGGGGTTACATCGGTGTTCATGTCCCGGCGCGGACACGGGCAGCTGACCGAAACACGCCGCGTTCTGGTCATGGCGCGGCCCATATCGCTTAGGCGTGCGCTGACCAATTTGATCGACAACGCGTTGAAATATGGTCGACACGCAGAAGTGCAGTTGGCGACCGATGCGACCACCGCGACGATCACGGTCGAAGATAAGGGCACCGATCTGTCCGTAGAGGACATCGAAAACCTCATGGCTCCGTTTCGTCGTGGGTCCAACACCGGATCTTCTGACGGCTATGGTTTGGGCCTGACAATCGCCGCCACCGTGGCCGAACAGCATGGTGGAGAAATGCGCTTTGAGGCCGGCGACTGCGGCCTGCGCGCCTGCCTGCAAATCGCCCGGCAGTAAAAAACTAGGTAGTATAGCTGCGCACAAGCGCGCTGGCGATCAAGGACCAACCGTCGGCGATGACGAAAAACGCCAGTTTGAACGGCAAAGACACTGTGGCTGGCGGAACCATCATCATCCCCATCGACATCAGTACCGCCGCAACCACAAGGTCGATAATCAGAAATGGCAGAAAGACCAGAAACCCGATCTGAAAAGCGCGCGCAATTTCGGACAGCATGAAGGACGGCATCAGGATGGACAGCGGCGCGTCGGGCGACAGCGTTGTGGCATCACCACCGGGGCGCAAGGCGGCCATGGCGTGAAACGTATCGGGGTCCAATCGCGCAGCCATGAAACCGCGAAACGGCTGTAATGCACGCTCTAATGCAGGCTCGACCTCCATCGTTTCATCGACCAACGGCCGAATTCCTGTTGTCCAGGCTTCGGAAAAGACCGGCTCCATGATGAAATAAGTCAGAAACAAAGCCAGACTGACAATCAGCATATTGGGAGGAGATTGCTGCAACCCGATACCCTGGCGCAGGATCGCCAAAACAGTGATCAGAAACGGAAAACAGGTGATCATGATCGCCAATCCCGGAGCCAGGCTGAGCACGGTGATTAACAGGATCAACTGAATCGTTCGCGCAGATATCGAACCGCCCTCGCCCAGCGAGACAGACAACTCCTGCGCCGTGGTCAAAGACGGGGTCAAAACCGCAAACGCGACCGCCAGAATTAGAAATCGGCGCATCAGCCGATACCGTTTTGCAGATCCGCGATTTCAGTCAGTCGCACGGCCAGCTGACCGGCCTGCTCGCCCTCCATCTCCTCTAGCAGACCGCGCGCGACAAGCTGATCACCGACATACAGGTCAACCGGATCCTCGATGCGTTTGTCCAGCATCAGCACGGCGTTTTCCCCCATGTTCAGCAGATCACGGATCAAAGGGCGCGCCCGGCCAACCGATACGGTGACTTCAATCGGAACGGCCACGAACGGGTTAGGCTTCTCGGATTTCGGGGTTTGCGGATCACTCATTGGTCACTGCCTCTTTTGCCTGAAAAACATACGCCTGAAAGGCTTGATCGACCGCAGCAAGCAAGCCGCTGCAATCCACCTCGCGCTGGGAAACCCCGACCTTGAGCCGCGCCTGCCCTACCTCAAGCGTCGGGTCTTCGATCACCTGCACAGGTGATGAAAGCTCGGCGGGGATTAGGTCCTCCACCTCGTTCACACGACCTGAGGGTACGAAGATTTGCATGGGCTGTCCGATCTGCCCGCGCGCCATATCTGTGAGCTGATCGACAAGTCTAACGGCAAACCCTCGGTCCAGCATTTCAGGCAAAACCAGCTGTGTCAGGCTCTGAAACATTGGTTCCAGCGACAGGGCCATCCGGGTAACCGCTTCATGGTAGGTAAAAGACATATCTTCGAGCGATTTGGCCAATCCGGGCGAAACCTGCCCCCGGCTCTGCTCTTGCGCCTGGACCGCGTCTTCCCACCCGGCGCTATAGCCTTGCTCGAACGAGGCCAGCCTTTGTTCCTCTAACGCGTCCTCATCCAGTACGTGCAGCTGTCCGCCGCCGGCCTGTAAAGTGAAATCTTCAAGAAGATGGGCAATCGACATCACACACGCTCCTCACCTTCTTCCAGCCAGCTGCGCAGGATTTCGACCGTTTCTTCCTGCTTGTCGCCGATCATCGCCCTGAGCCGATCCACCGGGTCTGCCCCGGCATCGGTCGCAAGCGCCGGAACGTTCCCAGTGGGCGCCTGCCCCGGCAAGGTGGTGAATTGGCCGCCCTCATCCGTCGCAATTTCGCCGGTCAGGTATGCGTCAGGTTCCTGGGCTGTACCTGCGGGCAACAGCGCCGGAGCAGTTACGGGTTGGGTCAGTATGGGGCGGATGACAAACACCCCAAGTACCAGAGAAACCAGCGCCAACACGGCCATCTGAATCAGCGACATCGCGTCGAAATGCACCTTCTGCCACAGCGAAGCAGTTGCCAGACTGCCCTGCGGCTCGACCGCCGGCAGATCCAGCGATTTCAGTGTAATAACGTCGCCCCGCTCGGCATCATAGCCCACTGCCGAGGCCACAAGCTCTTGCAGTGCATCCATCTCGGCCTGCGGCATCGGCGTGAATGTTTCACTGCCGTTTGCGTCCTCGGATCGCGTTCCGTTTACCAAAACAGCAACCGTCAGTCGCTTGATCGCGCCTGGACCGTTGTGAACCTCTAGCTCGGTTTCGGAAACCTCGTAGTTGACCCGTTCTCGGATCTGGGTTGCATTCGAATTGGATTCGTCCCCGCCCGCGCCATCACCGTCCGGCAGGTTCGATGCAACCGTCACATCCCCGGATTGGTTGCGGGCACTGTCCGAACGCTCTTCGACATCGGTGCTGATGGCCACACGTCCATTGGGATCGAAACGCCGCTCGCGGATTGATTCTGTCTTGGTAACCGTATCGACACTCACCTCGACGACAGCATTTCCAGCTCCGACCCGGGCTTCGACCAGACGCAGAACCCGCTCGCGCAGCTGGCGCGATTTATCGTCAGCGGTATCTGCGGACACCGGGTTGTCCTGTGCCCCGATCACTGCGCCATTCGAATCGATGACGGTGACGTTCTCGGGCGCCAGTCCGCTGACTGCGGACGACACAAGAAACCGGATCGCCTTTGCCTGATCCGACGTGATGTCCGTGCCCGACGCGACCAGATAGATCGATGCGGTTGGTGCAACACTGCGCTGGAACGGATTGGCTGAACCGTTGGCAATATGCACACGTGCCTGGCTGATATGGGGGCTGCCGACAATGGTTCTGGCCAACTCTCCTTCTTTGGCGCGCCAATATGCGGCGTCAAACATCTGCGATGTTGTGCCAAACCCGCTGAGCGAATCTAGCAGCTCGTAGCCCCGGTTTCCCGTTGCAGGCAGGCCTTCGCTGGCCAGGGTCAGGCGCAATTCATCCCGTTGTGATCCCGGCACATAGATTGAACCACCGCGAATCTCATACTGCACACCGCGCTGATCCAATGAACGGACAATATCCCCTGCAGCGCCGCTTTCTAAACCGGCGTAAAGCAGGGTCATCGACGGTGTTGTCACCAGACGCGACATCGCCAGGATCCCCAGAAACATCAGCACGACTGCACCCGCGACAATGATTTGTTTACGCCTGTCCAAACTTGTCCAGACAGTTCCGATCTGCTGCACGATCACCTCCGACTCGCCGACATTCTGTGCGACGCATCCCTTGTTTGGACGATTGCCCTTAACAATCGGTTAGTCCCTGTCGGGTTATGACGATTGCAGATTGTAGGAATGAGGACGTCATGACCGACGCGACTGCAGAACAGGCAGAAGTCCCGGAAAAATCTGGGAAAAAGGGAATGATAATAGGCGCGATTCTGGCGATAACCGGTGCTGCGGGCGGGTATTTCCTGACCACCTCGGGCCTGTTGCCGATAGGAGGAAAACCCGTTTTACAAACCGCCGAGGACGCAGAGGAAAGCAAGCCTGCCAAGGCTCTGCCAAAGGTCGGTTTCGTTGACCTTGCCCCAGTCGTCGTTTCGGTAAACACAAGCGATTCGCGACATCTGAAGTTTCATGCCCAGCTCGAGGTGAACGCGCCGTACATGGCGGATGTGGAAAAGATGAAACCGCGAATCATGGACGTGCTGAACGGATATCTACGCGCGATTGAGGTAATGGATCTTGAGGATTCGCTCGCGCTCATGCGCATCCGCGGACACCTGTTGCGGCGTATCGAAATCGTCGTCGGTGAAGGCCGTGTGCGCGATGTTCTCGTCATGGAATTCGTACTGAACTAGGAGGCGAAGTTGGAGCTGATTGCAGATATTTTGCTGGTGGCGGGTGCCTTGGGTGCGGGTCTTTATTGTTTCGTCCTGTCCAGGCGGTTGAAACGCTTTACCGACCTTGAAAAAGGCGTCGGTGGTGCGGTGGCCGTGCTGTCTTCGCAAGCGGAAGAGTTGAAAAAGTCACTGGAGGCCGCGCGGGAAGCCTCGGATCAGTCTGGCGTCGTTCTTAAGGAACTGACCGAGCGCGCCGAAACAGTGGCGCAGCGGCTTGAGTTGATGATGGCCTCGATGCATGACGTAGTGCCGGACGATGATGAGGCGACCGAGATCCCTACACCAGAGCCTGAGCCGGTTGCTTCCGAAGAACAGTCCCAAGCCACTTCAGTGCCCGTCATTGAAGAAGACGCGCCGGCCGAAACTCAGGTCAAACGTCCGGGTGGCTTGATGTTCCTACGTCACAGCCGCAGCGAGGCCGCGACATGAGGCGGAAGCGGGCGGAAAATCGCCCCAAAGGCGGCGTTCTTGCGGTGATCGCGATGCTTATGATCGGTTCCGCCGCGATCAGAATAGGATTCGAGGCCGGCCCCGCGCTGGCTAAAGGATCCGATCCCGCCCCATCGCTGGCGAGGAGCAGCCAAGCCGAACAGCCCGGTGCACAAGAATTGTTGACTGAATTACTACGCCGCGAAGACGCGCTCAAAAAACGAGAGGCCGCTTTGCAAGACAAAGAAAAGGCGCTGGATATCGCGGATCAGGCGATTGAAACGCGCCTGGCTGCCTTGCAGGAGGCAGAAGAGTCGCTGCGACAGACACTGGCCTTTGCCGAAAAAGCCGCCGAGACCGATCTGACGCGCCTGACGGATGTGTATCAGAGCATGAAGCCCAAGGACGCAGCCGCCCTGTTCGAAACCATGGACCCCGGCTTTGCGGCTGGCTTTCTGTCGCGGATGCCGCCTGACGCAGCAGCAGGTGTTCTGGCCGGTCTCAGCCCCGAAGCCGCCTATACGATCAGTGTGATCATGGCCGGTCGCAATGCTGCGGCTCCGCAGGAGTAGCGCACATGTACTTTACCCCCGCATCTGACATTGCAGGAGACCGCTCATGATCGGAATCATCGGAATCGTTGTCATTTTCGCCATGGTGTTTGGCGGTTATCTTGCCGCCGGGGGCAAGATGACGATCATTATGAAATCGCTCCCTTTCGAGATGATGATGATCGGCGGCGCGGCTGTTGGCGCATTCATGATCAGCAACGACTTGAGCGCGGTCAAACATACGATCAAGGACATGGGTAAAGTTTTCAAAGGCCCGAAATGGAAACCCGAAGACTACCGCGATCTGTTGTGCCTTTTGTTTTCTCTGATCCGCATCGCCAAGGCCAATCCGGTCGAAGTGGAACAGCACATCGAAGACCCCGAGAACTCGACCCTGTTCTCGGCCTATCCGAAGATTCAAAAGGACAAGGAAGCTGTCGATCTGATCTGCGACACCATGCGATCCGCGTCGATGAATTACGACGATCCACATCAAGTTGAAGAAGTGCTGGAAAAACGGATGGAGACCAATTTTCACCACGCCATGCATTCCAGCCACGCGCTGCAAACCGTCGCCGATGGTTTGCCCGCACTTGGGATCGTGGCCGCCGTTTTGGGCGTAATCAAGACGATGGGGTCTATCGACCAGCCACCCGAAGTGCTGGGTAAACTGATCGGTGGCGCTTTGGTCGGGACATTCCTGGGCGTGTTTCTGGCCTATGGGCTGGTTGGCCCGTTCGCGGGCAAGCTGAAAGCGGTGGTCGAAGAGGACAACCATTTTTATCAGCTGATCAAAGAGGTTCTGGTCGCCAACCTGCACAACCATAACGCAGCCATGTGCATTGAAGTTGGCCGCCAGAACACGCCGACACATAACCGACCCGGATTTTCTGAGCTGGAAGATGCGTTGAAGGAACTCAAACGGGCAGCGGCATGATCCGGACAGTTTTTCTTGCTTTGGCGCTAACCGCCGCGGCAGCGCAGGTTCAAGCACAAAATGTGCAGGTACGCTCGGGCGAACATGATGGGTATACGCGGCTGGTCGCACAGGTTCCACCGGGCACTAAATGGATGCTGTCGCACAAGAAAAATGGTGCCCGTCTGAGTGTCCAACTGGAAAAGGTAAACTTCGACACAGCAGCCGTGTTCCGGCGTCTGACGCAAAACCGCTTGGCCGCGATCTCTCAGTCCGAACCCGGCGCGGCGCTTGATATGCAATTTGGCTGCGACTGTGTTGCCAATGCCTTTCTGTTCAAGGGCACGATGATCGTGGTGGATATTGCACCAGGCTCGGCGCCACCCACAATCAGCACTGATGTACCGTCGCCTGTTTTGCCCAAAGCGTCCAAAGAGAAAGACCCGTTGGTTGCGCGAAATCTGCAGAGTCTCGAATTGCCACTGCTAAGCCTGAACACAAAACGATTTGAAGAACAGCTCTCTACCCTGCTACTGCGCGGTTCTGACCGGGAAGTCGTTGATTTGAGGCTTGCTCCAGTCGGACCACGGATGTCGGTTCCCAAGAACGATCCCTTTAGTCCCTCAAACCTTAATGCCAATATTCATGTGACATCCGTTCTGGACGGCTTGAATGAACTTTTGGGGCCATCCCTGCCACAGCTTGAGCAACGCCCACCCTGCATTTCAAGCGCTGAGCTTGGGTTTGACCGTTGGTCTGGGGCAACTCCCTTTCCGGAACAGGTGGCTTCGTTGCGCGCCGCTTTGTTCAAAGAATTCGATCATCTCGACAAAGATGAAACGCTGAAGCTGGCGCAGCTATACGCCTATTTCGGGTTCGGCGCAGAGGCTCTTCGGACGCTTGAATTGCTTGGGCGGCATGCGCCGGACACAGATCGGGTTGCCGCCATAGCCCGGTACATTGATGGCGCACAGCCGTCCCATCCGAACCCGTTTACCAGTCTTCAGCGGTGTGAAAGCGACGCCGCGCTTTGGGCTCTTTTGATCGAAGGAGTGCTGCAGGAAGAGGCCCATTTGCAATCGATCGAACAGTCTTTTGCGCGCTTGCCCGCCCATCTGCGCCGTCATGTTGGGCCGACATTGGCGGAAATTCTGACAGATGCTGGGAAACTTGAACCAGCAAGGCGCGTGTTGCGCGCGGTCGGCCGCGTTGCGACTGAGGACAGCGCCGATACGTCCCAAGCCAAGGCCAAGGTCGCGGCTGCCGAAGGCGACGGCCCGAAGTCAGAAGCTCTGTTGAACGAGATCATCGCCGCGTCTAGTGCAGAGTTGGAGGCACCGCTTGCGCTTGCGCGACTGGTCGACAAACGATGGTCGGAACGTGGGGCAATATCTCCGCAAGAACTTGATCTTGCGGCCTCTTACGTCGTGGAGTTTCGCCGGTCTGAAATCGGGCCGCGCATGCTGCAAACACAGATCGTTGCGTTAAGCTTAAGCCATGAGTTCGACATGGCGATGGATCTGCTGAGCGCCCAAGTTACACAGGCCAATGCCATCGAAACGTTGAACCGCGTCGCCCAAATCCTGACCGAACGCGCCGACGACGCGACATTCCTTAGACGGGTCGTTACCCTGACACCCGAGCAGAAACTGGCGCTAGTCACAGACACAAGCGTGGCGATGGCCGAGCGTTTGGTCACTCTTGGTTTTGCGGACGCGGCGCTGGAGTTGGCCAGCCGGCCACAGGACAAGGCCCGACGCGCAGAAAGGGCACGGTTACGCGCGCGCGCTGCCTTACTGCAACGCCGACCACATCAAGCGATGTTGGAGCTGGCCGACGATCCATCAGACGCGGCCCAGCTTTTGCGAGGGCAAGCATTGCAGATGACGGACGATTACGTGGCAGCTGGTCAGCTTTTGCGGGCTGTGGGTGCAGACGAAAAAGCCGATCGGTTCTTTTGGTTGGCCGATCATCCGGAAACGGTCGAGCCCGAACGCGACACAAAGTTCCTCGCAGTTCAGCAAACAACGCGGCTCCTGTCCGTGCCGCCAATACGAATGCAGGACAAACCCTTAGCTGACGCGAAGGGCTTGTTGGATGACAGCGCAAAAACACGCCAGCACATTCTGGATTTGCTTGCGGAGGTGGACCAATAGCGGATCAGGTCAGCGCCACCTGCATTCACGGTTTGTCTTTCAATAGGTGCCCACTGAGCGTCTGCCCGCAGCCCGCACCGGCCGCTTTTACGGATCAAAGACCAACGGCATCAGGTCCGACAATCTGGATGTAGGTTCGACCCAACCCAATATGGCCGCGCGGATCGCGTCCGCGCGGTCTGAACCGACAATTGGCGCGGCAAACTCGGTGTACTTGGCGATCACATCTCCTCTGCTGAGCGGGGCCTCCGGCCCTCCGCGCGCGTGAGTGTCGCCGGATTCGAACACACGCCCATCGGTCGATTTCAAGGTGACATCGGCCCACCGCCCCTGCGGGAAGCGTACACTGTGGCGCGCATCTTCCAGAACGTGAATACGCGACACCAACTCTGCCACTGCCGGATCAGACAGACCCGCACCCGAGATATGTTCGACTCCGATCCGACCATGGATCGCCTGAACCGCCACAGCAAAAGGCAGAGAATACTGGGCCTGAGACGTGGTATCAGGCATCCCTGCGTACAGGCAGGCCGCTTCATGAAAACTGTTGATATGGATGGATCGGATCTGGTCGTGGGCCAGGTCATTCTCCATCATCACTGCCCGAACGCCGTCAATGGCTGCATGGGCCCAGCGACATATCGGATAGGGTTTTACGTATTGGTGTTCGACCTGCCAGAACTGACCCAAATCATCCCAAAACGACGCAACATCAGCATCTTCGATTGTGATGGCCGGGGCGCCCGTGAAACCACGTTCGGCCAGGATCGCAGATGATATACCAACCATCGCGCCCCAACCCGATCCGTCATGCAGCATCGTCGGATTTGCAATCTCGCGCATCATCTGGCTTCGGGGGCCGTGGTATTCCGCGATTCCCAATGCTTGTCGAAACTGGTCGGGCGTATGCTTGCGCATGCGCGCGGCCATGGCCACCACACCCAGTGCGTTCCACGCGCCGGACGTGTGATAATCGCTGACCGATGCGTGCAGCGACAGCCCCGCACGTCCCGCAATTTCATATCCTGTGACGACGGCAGCCAGGGCTTCGGGGCCGGACAAGTCAGGGCAAGGCGCACCAAGTGAAACCAACGCAGGCAGGACGACGACACCGATATGCCCCTTAGTCGGGTTGTAGCCGTCATGCCCGTCCAAATTGTCGGTTTGCGTGGCTGCTGCGTAGGCAGCGCCCGCCATGCTGACGGGGCGGCCGTCAAACATCATCGGAACGCTGAATGCCGCATCAGTGCTTGCATAGAGCAGCGCGGCAGTATCGCGTGCGATCACGCCGGCCTCCATCGGGCCGGAGGCGATCAGGATGCCCATTGTGTCCAGCATCATCAGGGCGGCG
The DNA here is from genome assembly GCF_059611005.1 of Ruegeria sp. CDSB117. Lineage (NCBI taxonomy): Bacteria > Pseudomonadati > Pseudomonadota > Alphaproteobacteria > Rhodobacterales > Roseobacteraceae > Ruegeria > Ruegeria sp. CDSB117. The sequence continues at coordinate 68,194 of NZ_JBXWOS010000008.1, read as the reverse complement.
GCCTCTTTCGCGCTGTCAGGCATTTCCTGCGCTGAAAGGTTCAGGGCAAAATCCGTGACCCGATCAAGCGTGCCGGTCATTTGGCTGCCTCCATCACCTTGGATGGGACATCGCGCAGCCGGAGACCCGATGGATCAAAGGGCGGTTCGGCCAAAACTCTGGCTTTATGCGGTTTGCCGAGGATGAAGATTTCCACCATGTCCCCCGGCTGTACGACTGCCGGATTTGCATAACCGATGGCCAGGGATTTGCCGACTGAATAGCCATAGGCCCCTGACGTCACACGTCCGACCGGTGCGCCATCTGGTGTAAAAATAGGTTCGCCACCGGACGCGTCGGCATCCGTCGCCTCGACCTCAAAAATCGACAGAACCTCGCGCGCGGCGTTGTCCTTGATCTGCAGATAGGCGTCTTTGTGCAGGAAGTCCTTATCCAGCTTGATCAGACCCGCTAGCCCGACTTCCTGCGGCCAGTATTCCTGAGAATACTCGCGGCCCCACGAGCCATAGCCCTTCTCGATCCGCAGTGACCCCAACGCGCGGCCGCCCACTGGACCACCGTCGCACTCCTTCGCAGCCTCAAGAAGTGCGGAATAGAGCCTGATTTGATCTACTTCCGCGCAGTGCAACTCCCACCCCAAATCGCCGGTAAAGCTGACGCGGATGGCAAGGCAGGTGACGCCCGCCACCTCGATCGTTTGTGAGCGCATAAAACGGAACGCTTCGTTCGACAGGTCGGCATTTGTCAGTCGTTGCAACAGGTCACGCGACTTGGGACCCGCTACATTGAAACCCGCGATGCGATCTGTTGCCACTTCGAGTGATGTGCCGTCGGGCAGGTCGACCATGTTGAAGAACCGCTGATGATAGCGCTCGGCCATACCCGAGCCGATCATCATGTATTCGTCCTCGGCCACCTTGGTGATGGTGAAATCCCCGGCAACGCCGCCCCGGACTGAGATCAGCGGTGTCAGGCACGACCGCCCAATCTCGGTCGGCACCCTATTCGCGACCAAACGGTCCAGCCACTCATAGGCACCCGAGCCCTTAATGACGTAGTTGGCAAAGTTCGAGATGTCGATCACACCGACATTCTCGCGCAGCACTCTGACCTCTCGCCCGACCGATTCCCACCAGTTCTGGCGCGTGAACCCGTTTGTCTCGGTGGTGCCGGGCTGATCCGCAAACCAGAGCGGGTGTTCCCAGCCGCAGTTCAGACCAAAGACGCAGCCCATGTCCTTTTGCATCTCATACGCCGGGCGCACGCGGGCCGGGCGGCCAGCGCTGCGTTCCTCGTTTGGGAAATGGATGGCGAAACGGTGAGTATACTGGTCTTCAACCCGCGCCTTGGTGAATTTCTTGTCCGCCCAGTCGCCAAACCGGGCGAGATCCCAGGCGAACATGTCGTATTGCGGCTCGCCCTCGATCATCCATTGCGCCGCCAGCAAACCCAAACCACCCGACTGCGAAAAGCCCGGGATCAGACCACCGCAGAGGAAATAATTCTTCAGCTCGGGAACCGGACCCCACAGGGCGGAACTGTCCGGGGACCAGATCATTGGGCCGTTGATAACCCGTTTCACGCCAGCCGTCGCCGCCGCGGGCACACGTTCGGTTGCGCGGATCACGTTCTCCATAATCCGGTCCAGATCGTCGGGGAACAGATCATGGGCAAAGTCCAGCGGCGTGCCCTCTTCGGCCCAGAACTTCATGTCCTTTTCATAGGCCCCGATCAGCAGCCCGTTGCCTTCCTGTCGGAAGTAGTACTCACCGTCCCGATCGGCGATCGACGGTAAACGGCGACACAGGTTGGCAACCTCATCAATGGAATCGGTTACGAAATATTGGTGTTCGGTCGGTTGCAGCGGCAGGTTCAAACCCGCCAATGCCGCTACTTCGCGGCCCCAAAGGCCTGCGGCATTCACAACCCATTGCGTATGGATGTCGCCCTTTTCGGTACGCACGATCCATGACCCATCTGGCTGCTGATCAGTGCCTAACACGGGGCAAAACCGCTCAATCGTTGCACCCATGGCGCGTGCGCCGGCGGCATAGGCGTGCGGCACGCCTGAGGGATCCACGTTGCCGCCTTCGGGTTCAAACATAATGCAGCGGATATCGTCGAACCGCGCCAGCGGGTGAAGCTCCATCGCCTGTTCGCGACTGACCTCGTAGAAATTCAGGCCATAGAACCGGGCTTTTGCTTCCTGCAGTCGCAATTGGTGCTCGCGATCTTCGGTCTGAGCCAGATACAGGGAACCGGGCTGAAAAACGCCGCAGCTCTGGCCGGTTTCCTGCTCCAGCTCTTTATACAAGTTCATCGTGTAATGCTGGATGCGGGTGATATTGTTGTTGTCGTGCAGCCCGTGGATATTGGCCGCCGCGTGCCAGGTTGATCCGCTGGTCAGTTCATCCCGTTCAAGCAGGACAACGTCCCGCCAACCAAGCTTGGCCAAATGGTACAGGATAGAACAGCCTGCCAATCCTCCGCCGATGACCACGGCCTGCGCATGCGTTTTCATGAACTTGATCTCCCGCCGACGATGCCGGAAACGACACCCTTTGGAGGAAGTCAGCCACATGTCGTATGTGGCTTATGCTCTGTTCCCGACGCGAAATGTCGGGAACAGAGCTTGAATGGCCGGTTTTGATCAGTAAGGCGCTTCGACGTCGTTCATCGAAACATAGACCGTCTTCATCTCGCTGAAGTGGTTGATCGCCAGTTTCGAGTTCTCGCGCCCGACGCCCGACATTTTGGACCCACCGAACGGGGCCTCGACTGGAGCCAGATTATAGGTGTTGATATAGCAGGTGCCCGCCTCGAACCCGGCCACAATGCGGTGCGCGCGGGTCAGGTCGTTGGTGAAGACACCGGCTGCCAATCCAAACTCGGTGTCGTTGGCGCGGGCCATCACCTCTTCTTCGGTATCGAAATCCAGCACAGACATGACCGGACCAAAGATCTCTTCGCGCGCGATGGCCATATCGTCCGTCACATCCGCAAACACTGTGGGCTGCATGTAGAAGCCGTCACCGTCGATCCGCTCACCGCCAAATACCAGACGTGCACCTTCGGCTTTGCCCTTTTCAACATAGCTCAGCGCGATGTTCATCTGGTTTTCACTGACCATCGGGCCAAAGTTGACGTCCTCATCCAGCGGATCACCGATTCTTGCAGTCGCCAAACGTTCAGAGAGTCGCTTGAGGAATGCCTCTTTGACGCCTTTCTGCACAAAGACACGGGTGCCGTTCGAACAGACCTGACCCGAGGAATAGAAGTTGCCCAGGATCGCACCGGACACCGCGTTTTCAATATCCGCGTCATCGAACACAATCATCGGGGACTTTCCACCCAGCTCCATCGTCACATGCTTCATGCCGTCGGCGGCCGCGGCATAGACCTTGCGACCGGTCGGCACGGACCCGGTTAGCGAAACCTTGGCCACGCGCAGATCCGTCACAAGCGATGCGCCAACATCGCCATAGCCCTGAACCACGTTATAGACGCCCTTAGGCGCGCCCGCCTCGATCAAGATCTCGGCCACCTGCAGCGCCGACAGGGGCGTGGTCTCGGACGGTTTGAAGACCATCGTGTTGCCACAGGCCAGTGCCGGGGCCCCTTTCCAGCAAGCGATCTGGGTCGGGTAGTTCCATGCGCCGATACCGACGCAAACGCCCAGCGCCTCGCGGATGGTGTAGACAAAGTCTCCGCCGCCCAGCGGGATATGCTCACCCGTCAATGACGCAGCCAGCCCCCCAAAATACTCCAACGCATCCGCACCCGATGTGGCGTCGGCCACCAGGGTTTCCTGCAAGGGTTTACCGGTGTCGTGGGTTTCGAGGATCGAAAGCGCGCGATTGCGGTCACGCATGATGTCAGATGCCCGTCTCAGGATGCGACCACGCTCGGTCCCGGACATTGCCGCCCACTCTGCCTGAGCGTTTTTGGCACTTGTTAGAGCCTGATTAACAATATCCGGCGTGGCAGAGTGCAGCCGGGCGATGATTTCACCGGTGGCCGGGTAGATCACGTCGATAGGGGCGCCGTTGGTATCTTCAAAATATGCGCCGTTGATGAAATGGCTCGCTTTGGGCTGAAACTTCATGCCGATTTCCTTCTTAGAAGTCCTTTCTTTCGCAATATATTTTATTGATTGACCAGTCAATAAAAGCAATTCACGGCGGACTCCCGCTGATGTGAATCGGCTCCCTCTTGAATAAAAAGCTTAATGTTCCATTTATGTTCTACATAGTCAGAGGAACAATCCGATGTCTTACCACGCCCGCAACCCGGCCATGGATGGCCCATCAAACGACTATCACCTGTTGCCCGTCACAGACCGGCAAATGCGATACGCTCGTGCAATTGCCCAGCAGTCGGCCTTGGAAATCCCGGTCGAGGCACAACGGGATCGCAAGTCGATGTCTGCCTGGATTTCGGCGCACAAGCCAACCGATCCATCGCCCTTTGCGGACTATCCAACCGGTAAGCAGGTTGCCTTTGCCGAACGCATTTCCCGTAGCAAGCGCAGGCCTATCCCGTCCGAGTGTTTCCGCGACAAACAGATGATGTCCCGCTGGATTGATCAGAACAAATGATGGCCGTCTAATGTTTATGGTGGCGGGTATAGAGCGCAACCGTAGCAGCAACAAACATACCCAAGAGGATGTAGCCGGTAACAGCCTCAGCGACGGCCAGCCCGCGACATAAACCTGTTGGGATCATGTCGCCATATCCCACAGTGGTGAAGGTGACGTATGAAAAATACAGGAAATCGGCTGGAGCATCTGCACCGACCACGCAATTGTCGGCGTAGCCGAAAGCGCCATACGCCGCCGCGAACAAGAACGGCACGACCTGAATGAAGGACACACCCATCAGAAACAAGCGTCGATGCGGCAGTTTCACCTGTGTCATGTAGTACCAGGATTGCGATGCGACCCAAACCACCAGGCAGACCGACACAATAGTACCAATGGTTTCGCCTGCGGCCGCCTCACTTAGGCGCGACAGACCATACCACGCGAAAAAACTGGCAATAACCAGTCCGACCGCTGCGATAAGCGTCGATTTCCACTCTTCCAGTGTTGTAGGTTCGCGGTGCATAAAACCTCCGATGACCTAGGTTTTTCCGCGATCATCAGGGTTCCGGCCTGTACCCGCAACCCAAATCATTCGCCTGTCATTCAGCGCCCAGATGCTCTTGCCCGCGCTGACGCGACAACAGGATCTGTTTCTGACGTTCCCTGAAACGCGTCTTGTCCGCATCCGAAGTCTCATTGATGCACCGATGGCAGGACACGCCGTGCTCGTATTCCGCGCGCTTCATATCCTCTGGCAGAATCGGGCGGCGGCAGCCGTGGCACAGGTTGTGTGGTCCTTCGACCAACCCATGTCCGATCGAGACGCGATTATCGAAAACAAAGCACTCACCCTGCCAGCTGCTGTCCTCGGCGGGCATCTCTTCGAGATACCGCAGGATGCCGCCTTTCAGGTGGTACACATCCTCGACCCCCTGCCCCAACAGGTAGTTGGTGGATTTCTCACAACGGATGCCGCCGGTGCAGAACATGGCAACCCGCTTGTTGTGAAAGCGGTCTTTGTTTTCTTCCCACCAGGCCGGGAAATCACGAAAACTGGCTGTTTCAGGGTCTATTGCGCCCTCAAAAGTACCAATCGCCACTTCGTAATCGTTGCGAGTGTCGATCACGACCACGTCGTCAGAGCGGATCAGATCATTCCAGTCTTCAGGCTCGACATAATTGCCGACGCGGGCACACGGATCGACGTCCGGCTGGCCCATGGTCACGATCTCTTTTTTCAGACGCACCTTCATTTTGCCAAAGGGCGGGTGATCGGATGTGGCCTCTTTCCACTCAAGATCCGCACAACCGGGCAAAGCCTTGATATGGGCCAGCACCGCATCGATCCCGCCACGCGGGCCTGCGATGGTTCCGTTGATCCCTTCGGCAGCCAGCAACAAGGTGCCCTTGACTGACTGCGCGCGACAAAGGTCCAGCAGCGGGTCGCGCAGGGACACGTGATCCGAAAAACGGGTGAAGTGATAGAGAGCAGCGATCGTATACATGCGCGCGGTCTAAACCCGCTGGGCCAGAGTCGCAAGGGACCGGATTGACGCCCCCCGCCCAGCCCCCTACCGATAGGGCAATGTGAGGAGACCCTGATGACCCATGCCCTGATTGTAGTTGACGTTCAGAACGATTTTTGCCCCGGTGGTGCGCTGGCTGTGCCTGGAGGTGACGAGATCGTGGCCCACATAAACGCTATGATGGCTGAGTTTGACACCGTGATCCTGACACAGGACTGGCACCCTGAGGGGCATTCGTCCTTTGCTAGCGGACATGACGGCAAGTCCCCATTTGAAACAACCGACATGCATTACGGGCCTCAAGTCTTGTGGCCAGATCACTGTGTGCAGGGCACCGAAGGTGCGGAATTCCACCCGGACCTGAAGACCCATGCCGATCTTGTCATTCGCAAGGGCTTTCGACGCGGTATCGACAGCTATTCCGCATTTTTTGAGAACGACCAAAAGACACCGACCGGTTTAGAAGGTTACTTGAAATCACGCGGGATCACCAAACTGACCCTAGTTGGGCTTGCCACAGATTTCTGTGTTCATTTTTCAGCTGTTGACGCTGCCCGCTTGGGATTTGATGTCACCGTGCGCATGGACGCATGTCGGGCGATCGACATGGATGGATCATTGGCAGCCGCCAAGGCCGCGATGCGTGACGCCGGTGTTGCGCTGATCTAAGGCGTAGCGCCTTTTTCGGCAAGATACCTGAGCACTGCGAACAATATCACCGCCAGTCCCAATGCAACGCCAATTCGTCCGGGCAATGTGCGGCGCTCGGGCGTTGCGGGTGATTTATAGCGCGGGTTCGGCGTCCAATTCTCGACTTTTGGGCGCTGATCGTTGCGCGGTTTGGCCGTTTTGACATTGTCCAAAAAGCGATGAAAATCGAACTCACCGCAATATTCGCCACTGATGCCAAGTTCCCGAATATTCGTGAACAACGCGCGCAAAATCCGCTCGCGTTCTGCTACATCCCGTGGAGGGTAATACCCGTGCATCATGTCGCTGTCAGTCGAATCCAGATCGAACCCGGCTTCCTGAAAAATCAAACGAATCTTAGGTGACGCCGATCTGAGCGCGTCAGCCGTTTTCACATGACGGAATCGCGCGCATGTGGCGCACTGGTCCAAATGCTCGGAACCGGTTTCCTCATCCGCTTGTTCGTTAACAACGATGTCAAAATCGTACTCGAGAACCATTCACCAAATTAACCTCGTTCAACCATCCCTTTCTTTTCACTAAACTGTGAAAAGAACACACAATATGCTCGCAATGTGACCTGACCTTGTCATTGTCATCATTCCAGCGACTCTTGCCATTCCACGCACTGATTGATCTAACAACGGAAATCGCAGGAGTTCCCCATGGTCGATATTGCGACACGCGTGTACAATCATAAATGGAAGATTGACCCGATTGTACGGTCTTTGATCGACACGGACTTCTACAAACTGCTGATGTGCCAGTCAGTGTTTCGAAATAAGCCCCAAACAGATGTGGCTTTTTCCCTGATCAACCGGTCGAATCACATCCCATTGGCAAAACTTATCGATGAAGGCGAACTGCGCGAGCAATTGGATCATATCCGGTCGCTTAGCCTCAGCCGGGGCGAAAGCACGTGGCTGCGGGGCAATACATTCTATGGCAAACGCCAGATGTTCCGTTCGGATTTCATGGAATGGTTCGAAAACATGCGCCTGCCGCCCTATCACCTGGAACGGAAGGGCGATCAGTACGAGCTGACCTTTGAGGGCAAATGGCACGAGGTCATGCTGTGGGAAATCCCGGCGCTTGCGGTTCTGATGGAACTGCGCTCGCGCGCGGTGCTGAACAACATGCGGCGGTTTGAGCTGCAAGTGCTATATGCCCAGGCCATGACCCGCGTTTGGAAGAAGATCGAACAACTGCGGGATATTGACGGGCTTGGGATCGCGGATTTCGGAACCCGGCGTCGACACAGCTTTCTTTGGCAGGACTGGTGCGTGCAGGCCATGATCGAGGGTCTGGGACCGTCCTTTACTGGTACATCTAACTGTCTGATCGCGATGCGGCGCGAAGTTGAGGCCATCGGCACCAACGCGCACGAACTGCCGATGGTCTACAGTGCCCTTGCCAAAGACGATGCCGAACTGGCGCAAGCGCCTTATGACGTGCTGAGCGACTGGCACGACGAACATGACGGCAATCTGCGCATCATTCTGCCGGACACCTATGGCACGCAGGGCTTTCTGGATCGCGCGCCCGATTGGCTGGCCGGATGGACCGGCATTCGCATCGACAGTGGCGATCCCGCGACAGGCGCAGAAACCGCGATCAAGTGGTGGCAGTCTCGTGGAGAAGACCCGATGGAGAAGCGTGTTATTTTCTCGGACGGCCTGGATGTCGACAAAATTCGGGACTTGCACACTCAGTTTTCCCACAGAACCAAAGTGTCCTTTGGTTGGGGCACTTTGCTGACCAACGATTTTCGCGGGCTTGTACCAAACGATGCGCTGGCGCCGTTTTCGCTGGTGTGCAAAGCGGTTTCCGCCAATGGCCAACCGACTGTCAAACTGTCGGACAATCCAGAAAAGGCGATGGGCCCCAGGGATCAGATCGAACGTTACAAACGGGTGTTCGGCGTAGGCGCGCAAGAGGCGATAGAAGTGATTGTTTAGGCTCTAACCATGGTAAGCCGCGACTGTTTTCAGTTGTGAAAACCCATACAGCGCCTCGAACCCTTTCTCTCGGCCATGACCGGATTTTCCGACTCCGCCAAAGGGCAGCTCCACACCACCGCCCGCTCCGTAGTTGTTGATAAACACTTGGCCCGAGCGCAGTTTTTTCGCCAAACGCATCTGCCGCGCCCCGTCGCAGGTCCAGATGCTGGCGACTAAGCCGTAATCGGTGCCATTCGCAATCTTCACCGCGTCTTCCTCGGTATCGAACGGGATCAGAACCTGAACTGGACCAAATATTTCGTCTTTGGCCAGGCAGTGATCAGGCGGAACGTCCGCAAAGAGCGTCGGCAAAACGTAAGCGCCCGTTGCCGGGGCGCCGTCAGCGATCCGCCCTTGACCTGCGATGGGCAAGTCCGCACCGTTACCCTTGGCCAGAAAGCCGGACACGATGTCCTTTTGGCGGGCCGAGATCAGTGGGCCAACACACAGATCATCCAGCGCTGGGCCAACCGTCAGATCCCCATAGGCCGCAGCCATGCGCTGTTTGATCTGATCATAGACGCCACGCTGCACCAGAATGCGGGATGAGGCCGAGCAGGTTTGCCCGGCGTTCTGAATACCCGCGTTGACCAAAAACGGCAGGGCCGCATCCAGGTCGGCATCGTCAAACACCAGTTGCGGTGATTTCCCCCCAAGCTCCAACGTCACGGGCACCACGTTTCGTCCCGCTGCCTGCTGCACCAGCGCCCCTGTGGAAACCGATCCGGTGAACGAGACATGGTGCACGCCGGGATGACCTGACAGGGCAGCCCCCGCTTCGGCCCCTAATCCGGGTACGACGTTAAGTGCCCCGGCGGGCAGGCCAGCCTCTTGTGCCAGATGTGCAAAGGCCAGCGCAGTCAGGCACGCTTCTTCCGCGGGTTTCAGGACGCCGGCATTACCCATTGCCAGAGCGGCCCCAACCGAGCGTCCGATGATTTGCATAGGATAGTTCCAAGGCACGATATGCCCCGTCACGCCATGCGGCTCCCGCAGGGTATAGACCGTATAGCCGTCGAGATACGGAATGGTCTCACCCATCACCTTGTCCGCAGCCCCGCCGTAGAATTCACAATACCGCGCCAGCGCAACGGCATCCGCCCGCGCCTGCGTAAGCGGTTTGCCCACGTCCATAGCTTCAAGTACGGCCAGTTCCTCAACATGATCTGTCACCAACTGTCCTAATCGGGTCAGGATACGCCCGCGCTCCAAGGCCGTCATGCGACCCCAATCTCCGTCAAGCGCGGCCTGAGCAGCCCTGACCGCAGCATCCACATCTTGCGTATCGCCCCTGGCGATCCGACAGACCTCGGACCCGTTCGAAGGGTTGATCAGAGACAATGTCGTTTGTGCGGCTGGTGCCACCCAGTTGCCGCCGATCAAACACAAGGCGGGGTCAAACCAAAGGGGGCTGGTCATGGGCACTCCTATTTCGGCTCTATTAGAGGTTTCATGCTACATTACTACTTATATCAGGCAGTGTGGGCGCGGCATTGATCAGGTCTTTCGTGTATTGGTGCTGCGGATCAGAAAAGACGCTTTCCGTCTCACCCTGCTCCACGATCTTACCGGCACGCATCACCATAACGCGGTCGGTGATGGTGCGCACGACGCTCAAATCATGGCTGATGAACAGATAGGTCAGATCGTAGGCCTCACACAATTCCACCAGCAGATCGAGGATCTGGGCCCGGACCGAGACGTCAAGGGCGGAAACCGCCTCATCAAACAGGATCAACTCTGGGCGAATGATCAACGCACGGGCGATGGCGATGCGCTGCCTCTGGCCACCTGAGAACTCATGGATGTATTTTCCCATGTCATCAGGTGCCAGGTCCACAGCCGTCAGTATTTCAGCGATCCTGCCCTCCCTCTCGGATCCTGTAGGTGGAACATCAAGCAGATGGAACGGTTCGGTAATCAAACGGGCGACACGGTGGCGCGGATTGAAACTGCCATAGGGGTCCTGAAAGACCACCTGCATTTTGCGCCGCACTGCAAGGTTCGGTTTGTGACCCGAGAACACGGGTTGGCCGTCCAGGTTGATTTCGCCGCCTTGGGTCTCTTCGAGTCCCAAAATAGCCTTGGTTAGGGTCGATTTTCCGCAGCCAGACTCACCGACTAAACCCAGACGCTCTCCGCGATTTAGGGTAAAGCTGACTTGGTCCACAGCTCTGAGAAGCCCCGGTGCATCGAAAAGGCGTTTGCGGGGCAGACGATATTCACGCACCACATTTGTCACCTCGAGCAATGGCTGGGATTGGGCGGTCTCGGGCAAAGACACCTGATGGCCCGACGCCTCGAACAGCATGCGGGTGTATGGGTGCTGCATTTGTCGCAGCAGGTGGTTGGTGGCTCCGGATTCGACGACTTCGCCGTAACGCAAGACAACGATTTGATCGGCCAGGTCCGCCACCACGGCAAGGTCGTGGGTGATCATCAGCAGTCCCATGCCGTATTCGGTCACCAGCCCCTTCAAAAGTTCGAGGATTTGCGCCTGCGTCGTCACGTCCAAAGCGGTTGTCGGCTCATCCGCAATCAACAATTTGGGTCGCAGGGCGATGGCCATGGCGATCACGACACGCTGGCGTTGACCTCCGGACAATTCATGCGGAAACCGGGACAAGGGAAAACGGTCTGGCGGCAGGCCCACGCGGCTCAAAACCTCTTCAGCACGGTCGCGGGCTTGCGCGCGGGGCATGGCCTTGTGAACCAGAATGGTCTCCATCACCTGATCGCCGATGGTCTTGACCGGGTTCAGTGCGGTCATCGGTTCTTGGAACACTATACCGACTGAAGCACCGCGCAGGGCGCACATCTCGTCTTCGCTACAATTCAGCAGATCTGATCCGTTCAGGCGAATGGCCCCGTCCGATCGGGCCCCAGCCGGCAAAAGCTGCATCACGGCGAGCGCGGTCATCGATTTGCCCGATCCGCTTTCCCCGGTCACGGCCACGATCTGACCGGGCGCGATGGACAGATTGACCTGTTTCAGGATGTCCGTGCCGTGAATGGACAGCGACAGGTTTTCGATCTCAAGTAAACTCATGTGCGCGCCACCCTGATCCGGGGGTCCAGCCAATCGCGCAACCCATCTCCCAGCAGGTTCAACCCAAGCACCGTGACAATGATCGCCAGACCCGGAATCAGAGCCAAATGCGGGGCAAAACTGACCATTGTCTGCGAATCTGCCAGCATCCGACCCCAACTTGGCGTGGGCGGTTGCGCGCCCAGACCGACATAGGAAAGGCCTGCCTCGGCCAGAATTCCCAACGAGAACTGGATGGTGCCCTGAACGATCAGAAGGTTGGCGACGTTAGGCAGGATATGCTCGGCCGATATCCGTGCCGCACCTTTGCCCGAAACGCGCGCGGCCAGGATGAACTCCCTCTCCCACAGTGAAAGCGCCGCGCCGCGAGTGATGCGTGCAAAAACCGGGATGTTGAAAATGCCAATGGCGATGATCGCATTTATCGCGCCAGCACCAAACACAGCAGTGATCAGGATGGCGATGACCAGAGACGGGAAGGCAAAGACCAGATCGTTGCCGCGCATGATCAGCTCGTCCAGCGCCGACCCTTTGCGCGCAGCCGCTGTCAGGCCCAAAGGCACGCCCAGCGCCATACCAATCCCCACCGCCACCAAAGCCACGGCTATCGAGGTACGGGCACCGACCATGATCATCGAAAACATGTCACGTCCGAAATGATCCGTGCCAAACCAATTTTGAGCATTTGGTGGCTGCAGTTTGTCGGGGATGTTCAGTGCGGCGTAGTCATAGGGCGTCCAGACAAATGAAACCGCCGCCGCCAGCAGCACCAGCGAGGACAGACAAGCCCCAAGGATCAGGCTCCGGCTCATGTCCGGCTCCTTAACCTTGGATCAACGGCTGCATAGGCCAGATCGACCAGAAAGTTCACGGTAATGACCGCAAAGACCAGCAGCATTACCACGGATTCCACTACAATCAGATCGCGGGCCGAGATTGCCTGAAACACCAATCGCCCAAGACCGGGCAGATAAAAGACCTGTTCGATAATAATAGATCCCGCCAGCAGGAAGGAAAACTGCAACCCGATGATGGTCAGAACCGGGATCAGCGCGTTGCGCACCCCGTGCCGCCACAGGGCCTGTCGCCGCGACAACCCCTTGGCACGTGCGGTACGCATGAAGTCCTCACCCAAAATATCCAGCAACGACGACCGCATGACCCGCGCCAGAATGGCCGCCTGCGGCAGGGCCAGCGCGATTGCGGGCAGCGTCAGGGAATGCATTCCGGTCCAGAACCCCATATCCCAGCCTGCGAACCCTCCGGCATTGAACCAGCGCAGGTTGATGGCAAAGATTAGGACCAGCATCATCGCGAACCAGAAATTCGGCACTGCAATGCCCAGCTGTGTGGCCCCCATCACCGTCAGATCGCCCGGTTTGCCCCGGCGCGCGGCAGCGTAGATGCCAATCGGAAACGCAATCGCGGTGGACAGAGTTAGCGCATACAGCGCCAAGGGCAGCGAGACCCACAGCCGATCCGCGATCATCTGCGATACTGGCGTGCGATAGGTGTAAGAGGTTCCGAAATCCCCCACCATCATCCCGCCAACCCAATTGAAATACCGCTGCACCTTGGAGACATCCAAACCCAACTCGGCCCGCAGAGCGGCAAGCGTATCCTCTTGCGCATTGACGCCCAACATGAATGACGCCGGATCGCCGGGTGCCACCTCAATCACGGCAAATATGACCACCGAGGCGACGGCGAGGCTGATCACCAGCGATATCAGTCGTTTGAGGGCATAGCGAAGCATCGAGGCCACGTTAGGGGTGCGCGCCCTGCGGGTCCAGCACCTATGAAACCAGAAGATAGGCAAAAACCGCATAGCCAACGATTGCGGCGTAACCCAGCGGGTAAATCCACTTGACGGCGTAGTTATCCAACTTGCGCGCCCCGGATTCGCGACCCGAGACTTTGAGCCTGCGCAAGGCGACATTGAACACAATCAATGCCCCTGTCATCAGGAACATACATTGCAGAACGAAATCCAGAAATGTCAGATATCCCAGCTTTGGCAGGTCAGCAGAAATCGCCCAATTGAAAGCTACGAATACCAGCAAGTTTCCTCCGGCAATTTCGATCCTTTTGCGGTATTCATCAAGAAAGAACAGTGCCCAGCCAACCGAGATCAGCACCAGCATCGGCAAAAACACCCGAATGACATAGTAGGTCAGATGCCGGTGGCCTTCGAAAATCAGCGCAACCTGATCGCTGTCCTGACCGGAAAGGCCCGTGACCTGAGAGGTTTCAAGTCGCGCATTATCCAGAATCCACTCTTCTTCGCCCAGCAGGTCACCAAGGCCCGAAAACTCGTTTATCGGATGATAGGACACATATTGGGATGGAAAGATCGAAACGACCTCGAAATGAAACTCCTGTGTGTCGAAAGGGTATTTCCGAAAATCGAAATGTGGGGCCTGTAATGTCAGCGAGGATTTCTCGACGTACAACACCCGCCCGTCATATCGCAGAGAGGCGGCGGCTTCGTGAATCCACTTGTTGGATTGTTGGTTGTGAATGACGAATGCTGGTACCACCGTCCCGATCTCAGCGGCATGATCGGCCAGCGCCGGGGGGTTGAAAACCCGGAAATCGCGCCCCAGTTCTTGCCGGTCAAAAGCCAACGCAGGGTCGGTCCACTCAACTCGCAGCACAACCACGGCACCGTAGTTTTCGGCCTTCTGGTCAACGCTGGTGATCTGATCGATTCGAATACCGATGCCAACATCCAGCGGGTTCTCTGGCGTCCCGATAGGTGTATCCAACCGACTGTCCAGAATGTTCTGCGCCACAACCGGTTCCACAGTCGTTGCCGCCAGGGCAACGGTCACAAAAACCAGAAACAGGACACGAAACAAAATCATCCTTGGCTCGCTCGACAACATTAAATGCAAGGGCCGTGAACCAGCGGCCCCTGCCTTGAGTCACTCGGACCAGCTGATCTGCGTCAGATCGATTGCGGCCGTGGGCGCGTTTTCCCACAGGCCCTGAACTCCGGCTTTGGCCACGCCCAGCTTGGCCAGCTGGAACAGATACCCGTTGACGTAGTCGTCTGCGATCAGGCGCTGCGCCTCACCCAGCAGACGGGTGCGTTCTTCGGGGTCTGTCGTTGAATTCAGCGTGTCCATCAGCGCCTGGAAATCGGTGCTGTTATACTGGAAGTAATAGTCAGGGCGCGCATAGATCCCGATATCCATAGGCTCGGTATGACTGACGATGGTTAGACCAAAGTCCTTTCCTTTGAACACCGATTCCAGCCACTGGGCCCATTCGACGTTGACGATATTGGCCGTGATCCCGACCTCGGCCAGTTGGGCGGCCACAATCTCACCCCCGCGGCGGGCATAGGATGGGGGCGGCAAATGCAGCGTCGTTTCAAACCCTTCCGCATATCCAGCATCGGCCAACATCTTGGCGGCCTTCTTGGGGTCGTAGGCCGAGTTCCCGGTCAGATCGACATAGGCCGGATTGTGCGGCGCGAAATGGGTGCCGATGGGCGTGCCGTAGCCAAACATCGCTCCATCGATGATCGCCTGACGGTCAATCGCGTGGGCCAATGCCTGACGCACTTGGATATCATCGAAGGGTGGCATCTTGTTGTTGGTGGACAGAATGGTTTCCCCTTCAGTCGAGCCGACGAGCACCTGAAAGCGCGGATCAGCCTCAAATTGCGGCAGGTTCTCTGGCGCGGGGAAATTGTCGAACACGTCGATATCCTCGGCCATCATGGCCGCAAAAGCCGCCGTCGGGTCCGAGATGAATTTGAATGTAGCAGTCTCTAACGCAGGCTGATCGCCCCAATAGTCCGGGTTGCGGTTCAGAGTGATACTGTCGCCCTGAACCCATTCACCAAAGGTAAAAGCGCCGGTTCCGACAGGGTTGGTCTTGATGCCCTCGATACTATCGGGCGCGACAATAACCGCATCACCCCAGGCCAGGTTGAACAGGAAGTTCCCGTTTGGCTCAGACAGGGTCACCTTGACGGTCAGCGGGTCGACCACCTCGATGTTTTCAATCCCGGCAAACAGGGCTTTTTGCGCATTTGCGCTATCCTCGGATCGGGCGCGGTCCAGGCTGAACTTGACGTCCTCGGCATCCATCGTGGTGCCGTCGTGGAAGGTAACCCCATCGTGCAGCTTGAAGGTATAGACCTTGCCATCTTCCGAGATTTCCCAACTTTCAGCCAGACCAGGAACCACCGATCCGTCACCCATAAACCGGGTCAGGCCTTCGAAGATATTGGTGTAAACCACCGAATCGATGGCCTGCGCTGCGGCACTGGTCGGGTCCAGATGCGGCGGCTCTAGTTGCAACGCTATGGTAATGTCGGATTTAGCGAAAACCTGTGTACCAAACAGGCTGGCGCTAACCGCCAGCACCGAAGCAAAGGACCGAAATGTCTGCTTTGTCATGTAAATTACTCCCCACTGAAAATGGAAACCTGCGTTTTTTTGGGCCGTACTGCACCCAACTTCCCTTTAAACCTTAGGTCATTCAAGGAAATGTTCGCGCAACCGGGGTTTCTATAGCCCGCTCCCATCTGTTATGCCGCGCTGCAACATGACAACCGGAGGAGCGACAATGAGCGCCACCGCCCGTAAAAAAGCCCCGAATGCGCAGGATATTCGCGCCCGCAAAGGCGGCGAGCCGCTGGTCAGTCTGACCGCCTACACCACGCCAATGGCGCGGTTGATGGACGATCATTGTGATTTCGTTCTGGTGGGCGACAGCGTCGGCATGGTGCTGCACGGGCTGGAATCGACGCTGGGCGTGACGATGGAGATGATGGTGATGCATGGTCAGGCCGTCGCGCGCGGTCTGGAAAGTGCGATGATGGTCATCGACATGCCCTTTGCCAGTTACGAGCACTCACCTGCTGAGGCGTTCCGGAACGCCGCACGGCTGATGTCCGAAACCAGCGCAGGCGCGGTTAAGCTGGAAGGCGGCGTCGAAATGGCCGAGACCATCCGCTTTCTGGTCAAGCGCGGGATTCCGGTGATGGCGCATATTGGCCTGACCCCGCAGTCGATCAACACACTTGGCGGATACAAGGTTCAAGGTCGCGACGAACAGGCCGAGGCTGTACTGGAAGATGCCCGCGCTGTGGCCGAGGCGGGCGCGTTCTCGGTTGTGCTGGAAAAAGTACCGCAGAAGCTGGCCGATCAGATCACCGGCGAAATCGCGATCCCAACAATCGGAATCGGCGCCTCGGCCGGGTGCGACGGTCAGATTTTGGTTGTCGACGACATGGTTGGCTTTTTCACCGCCTTCAAACCGAAATTCGTCAAACGCTATGCTGAGCTTGGCCCATTGGCCGAAGCCGCCATTGCCGAATACGCAGCCGAGGTACGCGCCCGAACATTCCCGGCGGACGAACACGTTTTTTCCGATCAGGCCCCGACCAAAGGACCCAAGACATGACCGCCCCAATCTTTCGCCGTCTGGCCGACCTGCGTGCCTTGACCTCGGAATGGACGCGGAAGGGTGAAGAGATCGGCGTGGTTCCGACTATGGGCGCGCTGCATCAGGGGCATCTGTCGCTGGTTGAGGCCGCCAAGGCAGGTTGCGACCGCGTGATCGTCACGATCTTTGTGAATCCCAAACAGTTCAACAACCCCGAGGATCTGGCAAAATACCCGCGCACCGAGAACGAGGATGCGCAGAAATTGGCCCCATACGGCGTTGATGCGATCTATGTTCCGGAACCCGAAGAGATTTATCCGCAGGGCTTTGCCACCACCGTTTCCGTCGCGGGCCTGACCGATGTGATGGAGGGCGAGTTCCGCCCCGGCCATTTCGACGGCGTTGCCACAGTTGTGGCCAAACTGTTCCTACAAACGCAGGCAGATCGAGCCTATTTTGGAGAAAAAGACTATCAACAGCTGATGATCGTAACCCGCATGGCCCGCGATCTGGACATTCCGACCGAGGTCGTTGGATGCCCGACGGTTCGCGAACGCTCTGGTCTGGCCATGTCATCGCGCAACCTGCGACTGTCGTCCAAGGGGCTGGATACTGCCGCCCATAAAAACCGGATCATGCGGGAATTGGCAGCCGCCTTTAAAGACGGCGCGCAGTTTGATCCTTTGGCCAAACAGGCCGAGACCGATTTGCTGGCCGCAGGTTTTTCGCAGGTGGAATACATCCAACTGCGCTGCGCAGAAACGCTGGAGCCTCTCACCCACGCCAACCGTCCTGCCCGTCTGTTCGCCGCAGCCTGGGCCGATGGGGTGCGACTGATCGACAACATTCCTGTCTGAACGCTCTGGCACGTTCGTCATTGTTTGCGCTAAAGTCCCGCAAAACGAAACGGGAGGGGCATGAGGCGTGACCTACATTCTTGCCATTGATCAGGGCACCACATCATCGCGGGCAATTCTATTCGACGCAGAGATGCAGCGCGCGGGCACCGCACAGCACGAATTCACTCAACACTTCCCGCAGGAAGGCTGGGTCGAGCATGATGCCGAGGAAATCTGGGACAGCGTCCTGCGGGTTTGCCGCGAAGTTATGGACAGTGTCGGGGCGACCTCTGATCAGATCGCGGGCATCGGCATCACCAACCAGCGCGAAACAACTGTTGTATGGGACCGCGCTACTGGCGCGCCAATCCACAACGCAATCGTCTGGCAGGACCGCCGCACAGCCGAGATCTGCGCGCGTTACAAACAAGCCGGGTGCGAGGATGACGTGACCGCCCAGACCGGGCTGCTGCTGGACCCCTATTTCTCGGGCACCAAGGTTAAATGGTTGCTGGACACCGTGCCGGGAGCGCGGGACCGGGCCGAGGCCGGAGAGCTGATGTTCGGCACCATCGACAGTTTCTTGATCTGGCGCCTGACAGAAGGGCGCAACCACGCGACGGATGCCACCAACGCGGCGCGCACGCTTCTGTTCGACATCCACAAGGGTGAATGGAGCGCCGAGATCTGTGATCTGCTGGACGTGCCAATGAACATGCTGCCCGAGGTGCATGATTGCGCCTCGGATTTTGGAAATACGACCCTGTTTGGGGGAAATATCCCGATTCTTGGTGTTGCCGGTGATCAACAGGCCGCCACCATCGGTCAGGCCTGCTTCCAACCCGGCATGATGAAATCCACCTATGGCACCGGTTGTTTTGCTCTGCTGAACACAGGGGATAAGCCGGTCGAGTCGAAGAACCGCCTGTTGACCACCATCGCCTATCAATTGGACGGTAAACGGACCTATGCCCTGGAAGGGTCAATTTTTGTGGCCGGTGCAGCGGTGCAATGGCTGCGCGACGCGATGCAGATCATCGAGAGCGCCCCGGAAAGTGGCGAGCTGGCCCAAAAGGCAGACCCGAACCAGCATGTCGTGCTGGTGCCCGCCTTTACCGGCCTCGGCGCGCCTTACTGGAAGCCGGATTGCCGTGGCGCGGTGTTCGGTCTGACCCGGAATTCAGGCCGCGCCGAGTTTGCCAAGGCCACGCTGGAAAGTATCGCATATCAGACACGCGATCTGTGGCACGCCATGCAGGGCGACTGGGGTGCAGATACCGACGTTATCCTGCGTGTAGACGGTGGCGCCAGCGCGTCAAACTGGGCGATGCAGGGATTGTCGGACTACCTGGGCGCCGAGGTTGACCGGCCGGTAATGCAGGAAACCACCGCATTGGGCGCGGCCTGGCTGGCCGGTATGCGCGCAGGCGTTTATCCGGATCAACAGGGATTTGCGGAAACCTGGGCGCTGGATCGCCGGTTCGAACCGGAACTCTCTGCCAAAGAGCGTGATGCCGCCTATGACCGATGGAAACGTGCGGTATCAGCTGCGATGGCGTTCTGAGAGGTATGAAGGATCAGCTATGATCCTTCATCAACCGCTGCTTTTGACGTGACCAGTCACGCTTGGCCTGGGTTTCGCGCTTGTCGTGGTTTTTCTTACCCTTGGCGATACCGATTTTGATCTTGGCCTTGCCCTTGTGGTTGAAATACAGAACCAGCGGCACCAGTGTCATGCCTTTGCGCTGGGTCGCGTTCCACAGGTTCGACAATTCCTTACGTGACACCAGCAGTTTGCGCCGACGGCGTTCCTCGTGTTTGAACGATTTCGCTTGCTCATAGGGGGCGATATAGCTGTTGACCAGCCACAGCTCGCCATCATCGACCGAGGCATAGCTTTCGGCGATGTTCGTCCCACCTACACGCAGGGATTTGACCTCGGACCCTTCCAGCATAATGCCACACTCAAGATCGTCCTCGATTGCGTAATCGAAGCGTGCGCGCCGGTTTTCGGCGATGACTTTGTAATTCGGGTCTGTCTTTTGCTTAGCCATGACGCGTTGATCTATGCGGCTTGGGCGGCCCTTGCAAGGCGTAGCCTTCAGGAGGTGGCCGAGATAATCAGATCAGGTCCGAAAATCGTGTCGGCGTGATTGTGCAAATAGATCTTGAGCCACGGTGTAAATCGCTCGGGATAGCGCTGCACTTCGGCCAGAAGATCGTGGTAATCGATCCAGCGAATTTCCATGACCTCTTCCGGGTTGGGCTCAATCTTCAGCGGGCCGCGCACATGGGCCAGAAAGATGTCGACCACTTCATGCTCGATCATGTTGTTGCCAACATCAGCGTGATATTCCAACCGGTGACGGTATTCCGGGTAAAGCCCGGTAATTCCCAATTCCTCGCGCAGTCGGCGCACGGCGCAGACAGACGGCGTCTCACCCCAATCGGGGTGGGTGCAGCAGGTATTCGCCCAAAGGCCAGGGGTGTGATATTTTCCTAAAGCCCGACGCTGCATCAAAATTTCGGTCCCGCGCACGACAAAGACCGACACCGCCTTGTGCCGCAGGCCTTTTTCATGCGCCTCAAGCTTGTCCACTGGGGTCAACTCGCCATCAACCCAGGCCGGGATCATGATTCCCATCTGTCGTCTCCTGCTGCCGATCCACCCGAAGGGCCGGAAATTCGAAATTGGCTGCCACCGGGTCGGCTTGGCTCTGCGAATTTATGCGTGCAATGCATGAAAAACCGCGCGCTTTCAAATTGGCGCTGTTCAACGCGGTTATCAAGCGCACGAAAGGCCGCAGGGGCTGCGGCCTTTTGTAACCTCAAACGGTGTTTGGTCTGCGGCTTTATTCGCCAGACACGCTTACGATATAGGCGTAAACATCCTCGGCACCCTTCTTCAGCTTGAAGGTCATTTTGGATTTGGCCGAGGTTTCACCCAGATAATCTTTCAGAAACGCCTTGGGGTCCTTTGCGTATTCAACGAATGTCGTTTCGTCCCAGACCAGACCGTTTTCACCAGCGGCAACGATGCTATCGCCATATTTGAAGTCTTCGACGGTGCCTGCGGTCCGGCCTGCAATCCCATACAGGTTCGGACCGGTTTTACCGCCCTTTACGATGACTTCACCCTCAGAGTCGGCAATCTGGTGACAGGATTTGCACTTGTTAAAGGTCTTCTTGCCGGCTTCGGCGTCGCCTTCGGCATATACGGGAAGGGCCAGAAGGCCGACGATTGCGGTCGCGAGAATGCGATTCATAGCTTTTGCTCCGATACGAATTGGCTGCACCGAATGGACCGTCGGCGCAAAAAAGAGTCAACGCGCAGATTGCCGCGCGAGGGCACTGTGCCACTGCGGCATATAGGCCGTCCTTAACTTAAGTCATGTATGTCGGACCAACAGGGCAATAGATCTCTTGGTGCGGGGACCGCCAAAAACACGGCTCGTGCAATCGCCCGCGCCAGACAGATCGAAGCCACGTGGCCGAGAAGCCCCAGTTCGCCCTCAGACAGTTGGTGATTGCCCGTGCTGACGCCGAACACCAGATCGCCATCTCCCGGCGTGTGCGCGGGGACAATCGCCCGCGCGATCCCGTCATGTGCCGCAACCGCCATCCGTTTGCATTGCGACTTGGACAGCGCGGCATCTGTCGCAACAATTGCGATGGTGGTATTGCCCTTGCCCGGTTCGGTCGGCCTCATTGCCTTGGCTTTTCGGCTAGTCATGCTGCGACCGAGGCCAGTACTGGTATCAGGCCCTAATCCGCCGAATTCATCGCCCATTTCAAACGGTGCTGCCCAGAAATGACGGTCACCGGGCGTGGTGACACTGCCGAGCGGATTGGCGGCAACCAAGGCGCCAACCGTGACCCCGTTTTCCATCACAAACGAGGCAGATCCCAGCCCGCCCTTGTGCATGGCAGCCAAGGCACCAGTCCCCGCACCAGCGGTGCCCAGATCGAACTGATCGGATACGCCTTCAAATGCTCGACGCCCCAGCGCGCGATAGGGGTTCTCGGCCCAGGTTTTGTCGCCGCCGTTGAGAAGGTCAAACAGGATCGCCCCCGGAACGATGGGGACGACGACATTGCCAACCTCAAAACCGCGGTGTTGCGTGCGCAGGGCGTCGGTCACCCCGGAACAGGCGTCCAGACCAAAGGCCGACCCGCCGGACAAAACGATCGCATCCACACGCGACACCGACTTATCGGGCGCCAACAGGTCAGTTTCCCGCGTACCTGGCGCGCCGCCCATCACATGAACGGAGGCCGTGAAGGGATCAGCGGCCGTCAGGACTGTTGCGCCGGATTTGAGTGCATCATCCTGAGCGTTTCCAACCAAAAGGCCAGGGACATCGGTGATCAGGTTTCTGGGTCCGGGGTTCATTGGTTTTTAAGATGTTGGAGCAGAAGAGCGCGCAACCGCGCTGCCTCCGGTCGAGATATTTTTTGCCAAATGAAGAGCGGATCAGATGCAGCGGCCACCGTCGACCTCCAATGCAGTGCCGGTGATCATGCTGGCCTCGTCGGAACACAGAAAACAGGCCGCGTTGGCCATGTCCTCAGGCGTTGAGAATCGGCCCAGCGGTATGGTCGACAGGAACTTGGCCCGCATCTCGGGCGTGTCCTCTCCCATGAAGGATTTGAGCAGAGGTGTCTCGCCCGCCACCGGGCAGATGGCATTCACCCGGACGCCTGATGGTGCCAGTTCGACTGCCATCGTCTTGGTCGCGGTGATCATCCAACCTTTGGAGGCGTTGTACCAGTTGAGGTTCGGTCGTGGCGACAGCCCCGCTGTCGAGGCCACGTTCAGGATCGCGCCGGTACCACGCGATTTCATATGCGGAACCAATGCACGGGCCGTTAGATAGACAGATTTCATGTTCACGTTGAAAACGCGGTCGAAATCCTCTTCGCTCACATCCTCCAGCGGGGTGGGAAGGTGGGTGACGCCGGCGTTGTTGACTAGGATATCGAGATGCCCCAGTCGATCAAAGGCTGCGTCTGCCATCGCCTCAACCGATGGGCCGTTGGCCAGATCGACCTGATGTGCAAAGGCGTTCGGGCCCAATTGATTGGCCTGAACCTCGGCCGCATCACCGTTGATATCGGCGATCATGACGCGGGCACCTTCAGACAGGAATTTCCGCGCGATACCGGCACCAAAGCCTGATGCGCTGCCGGTTACAATGGCGGTTTTTCCCTCTAACCTCATGATCTTGTCCTCTTGCAACTGCGCCGGGTCAGAGTAGCGATGCGCCGCAAAGATACCAGATCAATCTTCGGAAACTTTACCGCGCAGGGATTTGACGTCCGACCGTGCTTTCTTGGCCGCCAGACGTCGTTTGACCGAGCCATAGGTGGGTTTGGTGGCGATACGGCGCTTGGGTTTAAGCATAGCGCGGGTGATCAGCTCGGCCAGCCGGTTGCGCGCTATTTCGCGGTTGCGCGCCTGGCTGCGGGTTTCGTCGCATTGAATGATGATCGCGCCCTCTTTGGTCCAGCGTCGCCCCGCCAGTCGCTTGAGCCGCGATTTGACGGGATCAGGCAAAGAAGGTGAGCGCGCCGCCTCGAACCGCAATTCGACGGCGGTGGACACCTTGTTCACGTTCTGCCCGCCGGGACCGGATGAGCGAACAAAGCTCTCGGTCATTTCCCAGTCTTGCAGGGTGATATCGTCGGTGATGCGCAACATGAGGCTGACCTTACAGGCCTGATCCGAAAACAAAAAGGGCCGCCCCGCATGGGACGGCCCTTCGAAAGCTCAGGAGGTTGGGTCGGTTAGATCAATCGACCAGCCGGAGCGAGCGCTCCGCCAAGGGCTGCCTTAACAGGCGATCCCCCCGGTTGTTCCAACACCTCTCTCCAATCCCTTTCTCGACATTGGATCACCTCCTTTCAAACTGTTTCGGTTACTGGAATCGTGCCACGAGTTGCACGAAACTCAAAACGTTTTTTTTTACGCCGGCTGAGCGGTCAGTCGCGCCACGATCACCTTGAACGGGATCAGCGCGATCATCGCCAGCGACAATTTCACCAGCCAATCCGCAAAGGCCAGCGTTACCCACAGGGGCGCCATCGGACCGGTCAGCATGAAGGGTACAGGCTCCCACGCCCAGCTGATTGCGGCGTCGGCGTCGGCACCAAAGAGAGTAATCGAAGCCGAGAATGCGATGGTGAAGAACAAAGTGGTGTCCAACGCCGATCCGATCAGGGTCGAGACCAGCGGCGCGCGCCACCAACGGCCGCCACGCAATGAGTTGAACACGGTGACGTCCGTAAGCTGCGCGAGCAGGAAAGCGGTCCCGGACGCAACGGCGATTCGCAGCGGCACAGCGGCATAAGTGAAACCGTCACCTTGCAGCATGATCTGGCTGCCGATCAGCGAGCAGATGATACCGGTGATAAACCCGGCAAACACGACTTTGCGGGCGGTCGCCACGCCATAGACGCGGTTCATGATGTCGGTGACCAGAAAGGCCAGCGGATAGGTGAAAGCACCCCAGGTAAGCAGCCCGTCAAAGATCAGGAACTGAACCAGAAAATTCGAGGCCACAACAATGGCAGCCATGGCAATAATGCCGGGTATATAAGCGCGTTGCATTTTCAGATGCCCGTTTTGACAAGGTAGCGGCGACTTGGCCAAGGGACCGTCCCAAGGCAAGCCGCGCTTCTAGACCTTTGCTTTGGACGTGTCAATCGGGCAGAGCATACTCGACCAGTTCAGTACGCTGAAGCGCCAGAAAATTGTCATCTGACACCATAGTGGCCCGCAAGCGGCCCTCGTCGTCGCGCCAGACAGACAAACCCTCGAGGTTGTCATGTGCACCGGTCCCAGTTTGGAAAAGAATCTCTTCGGCGCTTGGGGTGTCACCGTCCAACTCCCATCGCCGCAGACGCGAACGGAACCCGATCCAACCGACATCCCGTTCCAAAACGTAAAGCCTGCCATCCGGTCCGAAATCCGCTGCAACCGGCAGAAAGTCCCCCCGTTGCGGCAGAACGAAAGGCGTCGACCACACCTGACCGTCCCACCGATAGACAGGGATATCACCCGTCGCTGTTCGGTTTTCCTCGGGCATTGTGAAAATGTGGCCGCGCTGATCAATGGCCAACGCCTCAAGTGAGCCGTTGACCTCAAAGCCGTCGAACGCCTTGGGCCGCGGCAGAACCTGCGCTTTGTTCCCCGGCGCGGGGTAATATACCACGCGGTGGATACCTTCGAACGAGACGAACAGGGCGCCATCAGGGGCAATGGCTATGCCTTCGGAATCCCCGACCCCACCTGTCAGAGGGCGCCCTCTGCTGGAAATAAGAGGCCAATTTTTAGTGATCTGAATGTCGGAAATTTCGTCATCGTTACGCTCGACCCGTGCGGTAATCAGTGTCGAACGATCGGTCATTCCAATCAAATGGCGGCCATCATCAGAGAGGTGGATGGCAGAAATCCCACCAAACCACTCGGCCGTGTGACGCCAAGTGAAACTGCCAAGGTGGTTGGGTGTCTTGAGATCAACTGCCCAAGCCGCCCCGGCCAGCAATACCGCGGCGATCAGTTGGATTGCAGAACTTGTGTGCATTGCTGAGGAAGATCGGCCAATCGATATTCACGCCGTTTCTTGGGCGCTGGGGCATTTGGGTCGGGTGGGGGTGGATTAAGAATGTTTTTCACCCATTGCTGCGCCTCGGCACAGCCATCCCCTTTTGGCGGAGGATCCTGATTAACGCAACCTTTAGAGCCGCGTGGGCATTTCAGACGGACATGGAAATGATAATGATGTCCCCACCAGGGCCTGATCTTGCGCAAATAGGCACGATTGCCCTTCTCGTTTTTACACATCTCAACCTTGGCGCCGGGAAAGACGAAAATTCGCGCAACACGTTTGTCCTTGGCCGCCGCACGCAGCACAGCATGGTGTTGTTTTGTCCAGTTACCGTTGACGAACGCGCCATTCGATCGGCGCAATGAAATCGACGAGATATTCTCACGCGCCTTGCGGCTTAAGCGCATGTTGTCGCCGGGCAGCATCCAGATATCGATGTCCAGACCCAGTTGATGGCTGCGGTGCCCGGATGTCATCGGCCCACCGCGCGGCTGGCTGATATCGCCGACATATAGCCCGTTCCACCCGGGCTGCTTTGCCGCGAACTTGCTGAGGTCCTGCACATAATCAATCGCCTCAGGATGTCCCCAATTGCGATTGCGTGACAGCCGCATCGCCTGCCATGTCGGTCCCGTCTCGGGCAATTGCACCGACCCTGCGGCGCACCCGCGCGAATAACTGCCGAAGGCGGCGGATTTCTGCTGCGAACTTACTTTCTGCGCCCCGAACAACTGCTTTGCCAGAGGCTGCGCCGTAGCAGTGTTCGTCAGAACAATCGCGGCCAGTATCGTCAAAAAACGTAATAAAATCATCTGCTCTGATCCCCTTCCGGTTTCACCCAGCGCATCAGTATTAGGCCCAGAATAAACAACAGAACGATGGGTGACACCCCCAGTCTTGCACTGCCGGTTACAGTTGTGGCTATTCCGATTAGCAAGGGGGCGGCAAAGGCTGTGGCACGACCCGACAAACCATAAAGCCCAAAGCTTTCGACCGGGGCTTTGGGGTCGGTGTGTCGCACCATCATCGAACGGCTGGCAGATTGCAGAATACCGCCCATACCGCCGATCAGAACCCCACAGCCAAAGAACATCAGATCAGGCAGGCCGGATCCTTCGGGTAAAGACATGCCAAAGATCTGTGTGCGGTCCATCGACACGATGGTGATGCAAACAAAGATCAGCACCCAGATAGCCACCAAAATCACTGGTTTAGGGCCGTATTTCTTGTCCAACTTACCGCCGACCCACGAAAACGCAGCCGCAGCCAGAACGCTGACGATACCAAAGACACCGATCTTGATGAGGTCCCATTCCAGCACCAGCCGCGCATAAACACCGCCAAAGGTGTAAAGCCCGTTCAACGCGTCACGGTAGAACATGGATGATCCAAGGTAGGTGGCCAGGCTGACCCGGTGGCGCAGATTGGAAATCGAATTGGCCAGAAGGCGCAGCGCATCGCCCACACTGCCTTTTTTGTCGGTGGGCGCATCATCACGGACCCACAGGAAATAGGGGATCATGAACAGAACGAACCAAACCGCCGTGAATGGCCCCACAAAACGTGTGCCTTGCTGCAGTGAGGCATCCAGCCCAAACAGCGGATCCATTCCGATCAGGGTCTTGCCATTGGCCTGCTCGACGAACAGCGCCAGCATGATCGCAAGTGAGATCAGCCCACCAAAATAGCCAAAAGCAAATCCTGACCCCGAAATCTCACCAACTTCATTTTCGTCCCCCAAATCGGGCAGCTGCGAATTGATGAAGATCAGCGCGTATTCCGCGCCAACAAAGCCCAGACCAAAGGCCGACAACATCAGCCACATATTCGACCCGTCGGGCATCGTGTACCAAAGCGCGGCGGACCCCACCGCATACATCACCGAAAACGCGAAAATCCATGGCATTCGACGACCCGAAACATCCGCCATGGCCCCCATCAACGGTGCGCCAAAGGCGATGATCAACCCAATGATGGTCATGCAATTCGCCCACACCGTCTGCGCCCGCGCATCGGCCGCATCAGCATCCAGACCTGACGTCAGATAATACTCTGCCGCAACTCCGGCGAAGTAGGGACCAAAGACAAAGGTAACCAGCAATGTATGATACGGTTGACTGGCCCAGTCGAAAAACCACCAACCCCAAATGCGCTTGCGCTTGGAAATTTCTGCCATGACTGCCCCTGTTTATCGTTGTTTTCATAAGACGGGTCTTTGGCCTATTTCGCAAGGGTTCTGTTAGCGCACACTTGCTCTTTGCCGCGCTAGCTACTACCTCTCGCGAAACGTGACTTGGAGAATACGAATATGATGGCAATTTTCGGCCCGATCGACTTGGTATTGAGCATCGCCTATTGGTTCGTCTTGATTCAGGTCATAATGAGCTGGCTGATCAACTTTCAGGTTCTGAACCTTCACCAGCAATTCGTTGCCCAGATTTGGTACGGGTTGAATCGGATTCTGGAGCCGATTTATCGCCCTATTCGCAAAGTGCTGCCCGATCTTGGCGGCATCGATCTGACGCCACTGGTCGTGTTGATCATCATCATTTCACTGCGAAGCTACGTCCTGCCGGAACTCTTTCTGGCCCTGAGCTGAGTCTGATCCCTCTTGTTCACCGAATCTTAGTATGTGATTGTCCTGTCTTAAGAGCAGATAAACCTTAAAACAGGGCAACCCCGCACATGTTCGACGCCGCACCGATGCTGCGAGATGTCTTTGGATTCGACGACTTCCGTCCCGGGCAGGAAGAGATCGTCGATGCCGTGACCGCAGGTGAAAACGTGCTGGCGATCATGCCGACGGGCGGCGGTAAATCCCTGTGTTTCCAACTGCCTGCGTTGATGCGGGATGGCGTGACGGTGGTGATTTCCCCGCTGATCGCCCTGATGCGCGATCAGGTTCGCGGGCTGCAAGAGGCCGGCGTTGAAGCAGGTGCTTTGACCTCAGGCAACACGCCCGAAGAAACAGATGCCGTGTGGGAAGCGCTGGAGGCCGGGCGGCTCAAGCTGCTTTACATGGCCCCCGAACGTCTGGCGGCAGGGTCGGCGCTGGGAATGCTGCGCCGGATCAACGTCAGTCTGATTGCCGTGGATGAAGCCCATTGCGTCAGCCAGTGGGGCCATGATTTCCGGCCAGACTATCTGCGGATCGGAGAACTGCGCCGCGCACTGGGCGTCCCCCTCGCCGCCTTCACCGCCACCGCGGATGCCGAAACGCAGGACGAGATTGTCGAAAAACTGTTCGACGGCACGCCCCCCAACAAGTTTCTGCGCGGGTTCGACCGACCAAATATCCACCTTGCCTTTGGGGCCAAGGATGGCCCCCGCAAACAGATCCTCGACTTTGCCAGTGCCCGAAAAGGGCAATCTGGCATCGTCTATTGCGGCACGCGCAACAAAACCGAGGTGCTCGCGCAAGCCTTACGCGCGGAAGGTCACTCTGCCTGCCACTATCATGGCGGAATGGAGGCCGAGGATCGCCGTATCGTCGAAACCCGCTTTGCCCGCGAAGACGGGTTGATCGTGGTTGCCACCGTGGCTTTTGGCATGGGCATCGACAAGCCCGACATTCGATGGGTCGCCCATGCCGACCTGCCCAAATCCATCGAGGCCTATTATCAGGAAATCGGCCGTGCCGGCCGTGACGGTGGCCCTGCCGAAACGCTGACCCTGTTTGGCCCCGACGATATTCGCCTGCGCCGCTCGCAAATCGACGAAGGGTTGGCCCCGCCAGAACGTCGCATGGCCGACCATGCACGCCTGAATTCTCTATTGGGTCTGGCCGAAGCATTGGTATGCCGCCGTCAGACTCTGTTGGGCTACTTCGGTGAACAGGCCGAACCTTGCGGCAAGTGCGATCTGTGTGACACCCCGCCCGAAGTGTTCGATGGGACCACGCCCGTCCGCATGGCCTTGTCTGCAATCCTGCGCACCGAGGAATGGTTCGGCGCCGGCCACCTGATCGACATCCTGCTGGGCAATGAAACCGACAAGATCCGCGCGCGACGTCATGACCAACTGTCGACCTATGGGATCGGCAAAGAGTGGTCGCGCCCGCAATGGCAGGCCATCTTCCGGCAGATGATGGGGCATGATCTGGTCCGCCCGGACCCCGAACGCCACGGCGCACTGCAAATGACCGAGGCTGCCAAGCCCATCCTGAAGGGTGAGGCCCGGATCAACCTGCGCAAGGACACATTGCGCAAGGCCGGACGCCGCCCGGCGGTCAAAATGATGGTGTCCGAAGAAGACGCGCCGCTGCTATCGGCCTTGAAAGCCAAACGGCGCGCTTTGGCCGAAGCCGCGCGGGTACCGGCCTATGTCATCTTCCCTGACCGCACGCTAATCGAAATGGCTGAGAAACGCCCCCTGTCGCTGGACGATATGGCCCGAATTGGCGGGGTCGGCGCGAAAAAGCTGGAACGTTATGGTGACACGTTTCTTGAAGTCGTCACCGGTGAGGTTGAAGCCGTTCATCCCGCGCGCCGCAAATTGGCTGGCCGCGATCAGGGCGATATCTATGATCAGTTGCTTGAAGTGCAGTCGCAGCTGTCACGCGGTCCGGAGGGGATCGACAAGCCGCTAACTTGCTCGGCCTCGCAACTGGCCAAGGTCGCACAGTTGCGGTCAGGTGACCCGCGCGCGATCGAACATGTTCTGGGTGACCGCCGTCACGAAAGGTTTGGAGCGGCCTTTCTGGACGTGCTGCGACAGACGGACTAGATACGGCCCAGAACAGGCAAGGAAAGAGAGCGGATATGCTGGTAGTTATTTCCCCGGCCAAGCGGCTGGACTGGGCAGAACGGGATGTCGAAGTCACGCAGCCAGACTTTCAGGACGATGCCATTCGCCTGTCGAAAACCGCCCGCAATCTGACGTTGGGTGATCTGAAAAAACTGATGGACCTAAGCGATGATCTCGCGCGCCTGAACCGCGACCGGTATCGCGCATTCTCAGACGCGCCCGAGGAGGAAGTGACACGCCCCGCCGCGCTGGCCTTTGCGGGCGACACCTATCAGGGGCTCGAAGCTGCGTCGCTGGATGCCGAGGAGATGGCCTGGGCGCAGGATCATCTTCGCATTCTGTCCGGTCTTTACGGTGTGCTGCGCCCGCTGGATTCCATTCAGGCCTATCGGCTTGAGATGGGCAGCAAGCTTAAAACCCGCCGCGGAAAGAACCTGTATGAGTACTGGCGCGATCAACTGAGCAAAGCGCTTAATGCGCAAGGTGCTGAGGTTGGATCAGAAGTCCTGGTGAACTGCGCCAGCCAGGAATATTTCGGCGCAGTAGACCTTAAAGCACTGAAGCTGCGCGTTATCACCCCTGTTTTCATGGAAGACAAAGCAGGCACGCCTAAGATCGTGAGCTTTTTTGCCAAAAAAGCGCGCGGTGCGATGGCACGGTATGTCATTCAGCACAGGCTGGACGCCCCCAAAGGACTGCTGGACTTTGACTCAGGTGGTTATGAATACCGCCCCGATTTGTCAGAAGAAAACAAACCAGTCTTCGTGCGCCCCTATCAGGCCTGATCCAACATAGATGGGTCATAAGCGACCAGTTCGACCGTATTGCCTTCGGGGTCTTCGGTGAAGATGCCGCGCCAGCCGATCCATCCGAACTGCTCGACGCGGTAGGGCTGGCCAAGGTGGTCATACCACCGCATTACCGCATCTTGTTCGTCAAATGGCAGCGACAATGCGATATGATGAAGGGATGACGCGCCACCCGTCACCGGGTTTTGCGACCCGGTCGGGTGCAACCCTGGTCGCGGGGCGGCAGTGTGGTGAAACAGGGCCAGAACCTGCGTATGGCCACCATATCCGGGCGCGATTTGGAAAAAAGTGATCGCGCTGTTGTGGTCACCGCTAAGACGCTTTAACCCGATCACGTTTTCATAAAACGCGACCATGGCGGCCATATCCACACAGCGGATGGCAATCTCACCCAGCGCGCGGGGCTGAAATCCACGATCTTCAGACATGGGTTCAATCTAGTCAGCCCGGATTTCCTCTGCAACAACCGGGCAACAATCATCCGGCCTATGGGTCAGAACCATATGGTGAATCGTCTGCTTTTGCAGCGGTTTGGTCAGGTAGTGATCCAGTCCGGCAGATAAGATTCCCTGATCGTCACCAGCCATCGCATGAGCCGTAAGGGCGACAATAGGAACATGGCGGCCAGTCTCAATCTCACGGCGCCGGATTTCGGCTGTGGCCTGTTTGCCGTCCATTTTAGGCATCGAGATATCCATAAAGATAAGGTCTGGGTCAAACTCCTGATACGCCTGCACCGCTTCGATCCCGTTGCCGGCAAAGCGCAAGTCAATGTTTAAATCTTTGAGCATCTTCTTAAGAATCAGTTGATTGGTCAGGTTATCTTCGGCCGCCAGAACACGCATGATGCGCCGCGTTCCTTCACATGCGGGCTGGTTGAGTGCCTGGCTGATCGGTGCGGTCTCCGAAGGCGTCTCGACGCCCTTTGGATTGCCAAGCGCTTTCAGGCGGGCGTATAGCTCGGCCCTGGGGATCGGCTTTTGCAGAACGCCTTGGATCAGGTGGCGTGCGGGGTGGGCGTGAATGACACCGGGATTGGCCGACATCACGACAACCGGCAGAGCGCCCCACCACCTGTCTTTCAGCAGGACAGCCAGCTCAAGCCCGTCCATGTCGGGCAGGTCATGATCGCACAGCAGAAGGTCCACACTGTCGTCCAGCGCCGTCAGCGCCTCTCGCCCCGACGTGCAAACGGTGCCCTGAACCCCCAGCCGCCCTAGCTGTTTTGACAGGATCGCGCAGTTGGCGGCCAAATCCTCGACGATCATCACATGGCGCAGGCGCCCGTCAAGATCGGGCGGGGCAGGTTGCGGGCCTTCAGCGGTCGGCAGTGAGACACGAAAGCCAAAGCAGGACCCCTGCCCCGGCTCGCTATCCACCCAGATAGCACCGCCCATTAATGTGATCAGTCGCTTGGTAATGGCAAGGCCCAGACCGGTCCCCTCAAAGGCCCTGTTCCGTTCGTCTTCGACCTGATTGAATTCACCAAAAATGTGCCCGATCTTGTCTTCGTCGATGCCGATGCCGGTATCTTCGATTGCAACATGCACGTCGCAGGATTGGGTATCCGGGTTCGGCACACCGGTGACACGGATCAGGACATGGCCCTCGGACGTGAACTTGACCGCATTGCCGACGAGATTGGTCAAAACCTGCCGGACCCGCCCCGGATCGCCGACAAACAATGTGGGCAGGAACAGATCGTAATCCACCAGCAACGAAAGCCCCTTGTCCCGAACGCTGGGTTGCAGCAGCATCGCGACTTCAAGAATGCAGCGTTCAAAGTCGAACTGTTCCGGGTGCAGGGTCAGCTTGTCCGCCTCGATCTTGGAATAGTCCAGGACGTCGTTGATAATCACCAAAAGCGCTTCGCCGGAATTGCGGATGGTGTTCAAATACAGCCGTTGTTCTTCATCCAAAGGTGTTTCGGTCAGCAATTCGGTCATGCCCACGATGCCGTTCACCGGGGTTCGAATTTCATGGCTCATATTGGCCAGAAAGGCCGATTTGGCGCGGTTTGCCGACTCGGCCCGTTCACGAGCAGCGGTCAATTCGGCCTCATGGCGCACGGATGCCGAGATGTTCAGGGCCAGGCTCACCACATCGCCACCATGACCGCGCTGGTCGATCAGCTTAATGTAATGGCCGTTCCACAGCCGGATAACCTCGGGCTGTGGATGCGGCATGGCCCATCTTTGCAGCATTCTATCGCGCCAGCCGGGCGTCGGCTCGGACCCAAGATCAATCAGCCCCTCGGTCGTCAGGATCTCCAGAATCCTCGGATAGGTCACACCCGGCGCAACCTCTTCCAGCCCGTCAAAGACGCTTAAGTAAGCCGCGTTTGCCCCAATCAGGCGACTTTCCTCGTCAAAGAACGCGAATCCATCCTGAATGGTTTGGATTGAATGCCACAAGCGGCGCTCGGCCACCTCGATCTTGGCGTTGGCGACCGTCAGATCGGACTTGACCTTTTCATTTTCACCCCGGACCGTTTCAACCTCGGCCTGGGTTTCACCGATCCGCCTGGTCAATGCCATCGCATGCAAGCCCAGTTTGCGGTTCGCGGCCGACAGCTCTGCCTGTTTCATTTCCAACAACCGCTCGGCCGCCAGACGTGCGCGCCGTTCCTGTGACAGTTTTCCTGCAAGACTCATCTTTGGTGTTTCCGGGACAATCTGTGTCCAGCATCCGGGCAGAGAGTGAAGAACTGTTTAAGCCGTTGCCCAATGATCGAATCTCGTGCCACTCTTGCCAAAACGGAGGTGTGATATGCGGTGTTTCTTCGGCGCGTTGTTGGCCTGTGGCGTATTTGCTCATCCTGTGGCGGCGGGCTGCGCAACGGATGGCCAGATCGATCGGTTCGTCGCGGATTACCTCTCAGCTGCACCCACACCTGCCCTTTCATCTGATGGCACAATGAATGACGCGCTGTGCACGCAAGCGCTCATAGTGTCTGCATTAGAGCCACATTTAGGGCCGGTTATCGGCTACAAGGCCGGTCTGACCAGCGCGCCTGCACAAGAAAGATTTGGCGCTTCTGAACCGGTTCAGGGCGTATTGTTCCGCGACATGATGCTGAATGACGGCGCGACCGTTCCATCAGACTGGGGCGCGCGACCGGTGTTTGAGGCCGATCTGGTGCTGGTTGTGGGCGACGCGGATATCAATCAGGCCACATCGCCAGAGGAGGTGCTGCAAGGCGTCTCAGCCATCCGCCCGTTTATCGAACTACCTGACCTGACCTTTGCCGAGGGTGAACCGATCACCCCGGTCACGCTGACAGCAATTGGCGTTGCTCCGAAACTGGGCGTTTTGGGTGCAGAAATCCCTGTGTCCGATCCGGCAGCTATGGTGCAGGCCTTGGCTGATATGACTGTCACCCTCCGCGCCGCAGATGACGAGATTCTGGCGCAGGTACCGGGCACAGCGGTACTGGGGCATCCGGCCAATGCCGCCCTTTGGCTGATGTCCAAAGGGATTGAATTTCAACCGGGGGACTTGATTTCCGTCGGATCATTCGGGCCGTTATTCCCGCCTGCAAAGGGTAAAGGCGGGGCATCAGTGTCTTACGACGGCTTGCCCGGCAATCCCACGGTCAGCGTGGTGTTTGACTGACCTGTCACCGTCCCTCGCGCAGCCAGCCCGCCAGAAGGAACCCGCCCGCCAGCAGCAATACAAGCCAAGGTGGCAATAGCCCGGCCTGCGTCACGTCACGTGTTTCATAGGCGTTGCGCGGGGTCAGACCGATCCATCCGCGCCCTGATGCGGGACGCCCGGCACGTACGTTGCGGATCGACGGCAAACCCTCCTCCAAACGCACCGTACCGCCGCGCAATTCTGCCGTCACAGGTTCCAGAACCTCGGCCGTTGCGATCGTGCGTTCGAATTCCTTGGGTGCCGCGGGGCCAAGCCCGATGACGGTGGATTGCTCCCCTTCCTGAAGGCGATAGAGGCCGATTTCCGGCCCGAAATACTGTGCTTCGAACCGCCCCGGCGAGACCTCATCCAAGGTAATTTCGACCGTTTCGCCGTTCGGGCGGGTTACGGTTACCGGCCCGACCTCATCCCCCAGCGTTTGACGGATGATGCGCATCACCTGACCATTGGCCTCGGCCCACAAGGCCTCTTCCTCGAGCTCGGGCTCTTTCATCATCCAATGCGCCAATCGGCGCAGCAATTCCAGCTGCGGTCCGCCACCTTCGAATCCCCGGCTCCACAACCAGGCATGGTCCGAGGCCAGCAGCGCCACGCGCCCTTCGCCAACACGGTTGAGCACCAACAGGGGCCGGTCATCCACGCCCGTCATTAACACCTCACCCGTGCGGTGATTGACGTCGATCTGGCGCAGCCAAGCACCCCAGTTATCCGAGTCGCCAAGGTCAGTCGTGACCGGATGGCGATGCCCCAAATCGGTTACCATCGGCACATAGCGTTCCTCGATCACCCGCGCGGTGGGTTGCGCAGGCAGGATTGGTGCCAAAGGCGAGCGGAAGATACTGTCGGCGCTGGCAAAATCCGGTCCGGCAGCAACAAGAACGGCACCGCCTTCGTTGATATAGTTGGTGACATTGTCCAGATAGATAGCAGGCAGGATGCCACGCCGCTTGTATCGGTCAAAGATGATCAGGTCGAAATCGTTGATCTTTTCCAGAAACAGCTCGCGCGTCGGGAAGGCGATCAGTGACAATTCATCCACCGGCACCCCGTCCTGCTTTTCAGGGGGGCGCAGGATGGTGAAATGTACCAGATCCACGGAACTGTCAGATTTCAGCAGGTTGCGCCATGTCCGCCCGCCCGGATGCGGCTCTCCGGACACCAGCAACACGCGCAGCCGGTCGCGGACGCCGTTCATCTGGATCAGGGCGGTGTTGTTACGGTCGGTCAGTTCGCCCTCAGCCTCTGGCACGGTGAACTGAATCACATTGCGCCCGCCATGGGGCAGCGTGATCGGCAGCTCAACATCAACACCAATGGGAATCGTGAATTGTTCGGCTTCGGCCCCGTCGACCGAAATTTCGAGCGGCGCGGTCGAGGCCCCAGTGGGTGCTGCACCGCTATCTTCAACCCTTAGGGTCAAGGTAACGGGTTCATCAATAATGGCAAAGGCAGGCGCATTGCGGACGATCAGGCGGCGATCCCAATCCGTTGTACGCCCTGTCTGCAAAAGGTGCATGGGCGCAGGCAGATCGGGGGCCTGATCGGCATCATGCACGATGCCGTCCGATACAACTAGGATGCCCGCGATCCGCGCGCGCGGCTCTTCGGCCAACGCTTCGTTCAGCGCCGCGATCACCTGCGTGCCTTCGTCCCCATCACCATCACCCACCTTGATCCGACGCAGTTCCGTATTGTTGCGGGATTCAATCTCAACCGCCAGTGCCTCGGCGGCCTGTGTTGTCTGGTCCGCCCGGTCCGAAAGGGTCTGACTTGCGCTTTCATCCTCGATCATCAGAACGATATCGGTCAGCGGCGCGCGATCTTCGATCTGATAGACCGGACCTGACAGCGCAGCGATCACAACCAGCGCCGCCAAACCGCGCAAAGCCCAGCCAGACAGACCGCGCCACAGGGCCAGAACAACCCCAGCGACAGCAATCGCCACTACGATGGCGAGAATGGGCCAAGGGATCAGCGGATCGAAGATGACGGTTCCTGTCATTGTCCCAACCTGTCCAGCAAGGCAGGCACGTGCACCTGATCTGATTTGTAGTTCCCGGTCAGCACATGCATCACCAGATTGACACCAAAGCGGTTTGCAAGCTCACGCTGCCGCTCACCCGCATACCCGCGGCCGACCGGCAGCAGTGCCTGACCGTTGCGATCGATGGCCCAGGCCGCACCCCAGTCATTGCCGCCGATCACCACTGGCGTCACGTTATCATTGAGGTTGCGGAACGGCATGCCTTCGATCTGTTCGGCATCCATGGGTGCGGCCTCGACCCACACTTCGGTGCCCGCGTAGCGACCCGGAAAATCCTGCAAAAGGTAGAAGGCACGGGTCAGGACATGGTCACGCGGAACAGGCTCTAACGAAGGGATATTCAGCGGAGCCGCAATCTGTTGCAGCTTGCGCCCATTCGGGCTGGCGGCCCCGAAGCGCGCCACATCCGCGTCGCGTGTGTCGAACAGGATCATTCCTCCCGAACGCAGGTAAGCGTTGAGCTTGGCATAAGCCTCAGCCGACGGTTGCGGCTGGTCAGGTGAGATCGGCCAATAAAGCAGCGGGAAAAACGCCAACTCGTCCCGTTCCAGATCCACGCCTATGGGTTCAGCAGGTTCTACCGATGTTCGGAAAAACAACGTCTGAGCCAATCCGCGCATTCCGGCGGCCGCAATATCGTCAACCTGTTGATCACCCGTCAGAACATGCGCCAGAACCAATTCCTGTGTGGCGCTCAAAGCGAAATCTGTACTTTCGGGCGTTTGCGCCTGTACTTCGGGCACCAGCAAAATTGCCCCCAGTACGACAGCCGCTGCCCTGGCCAGACCCAGACGACCGGACAACGCCAGCGAGGCGATGACGTCGATCGTCAGTAACAACAATGCAAGGCTCAGCAGTATACCCCCAATGGGTGTTTCGGTGCTGACCTCCTGACCCTTGATCGGAACATCCGACGGCCAGACCGCTGGGCTGAGAACCGTTTCATCGGTCAGAACATTGCGTGCCAATTTCTGTTTGCCGCTTTCGTAAAGGCCGGGTCGCAGATCGGGACCGATCTGACCGGTCACAAGCTCAACACCATCGACGCCCGGTAGATTTCCGGCATCAGACAGAACGCCAAAGCCATCCATAACCTGAATCGGTTCCCATGTGGTGCCTTGCAACTGTGACTCCTGCCGCGATTTCGCCGCTGATGACACCGCCAGCCGGTCCAGCATTTCAACAAAAAGCCCAGACAAGGGAAGGCTGGACCATTCGGCATCTGCTGTGACATGGAACAGTACAACCTGCCCCAAACCCAACGCTTTTCGCGTCACCAAGGGCGTGCCATCCGAAAGTGAGGCAATAACCCGATCCGCCAAATTAGGGTCTGGTTGCGCCATGACTTGCGTGGTCACTGTGACATCTTCCGGCACCTGAAGTCCGTAGAAGGGCGAGTTCTCCGGGAAAGGTGCCAGCCCTTTGGCTTCGCCCCAGCTCATCGCGCCACCGACCGAGCGTCCGCCGCTGCGCAGGCGCACCGGCAACAGGGTATCCTCGGCATCCCGGCCAAGATCGCTGGCTGCCATCCGCGGACCGGCAAAGCGCAGCAGCAAACCGCCCTGTTCCACCCATTCGACCAGCGCCGCTTGTTCGGACCCGGCCAGTTTCGCCACATCGGCCAGCACGATCACATCGGGATTGGCGGGCAGGACTTCCAGCAATCCGCCATCGACAAAGTCCGCCGTAGGGGTCAGAACTTGAGTCAGGTAATGCAACGGCGACAACAGCTCTAACCCTTCGCGGTTCAGCGATCCGGCAATCAGGGCGACTTCGCGCCGCCGCAAGCTGTCATCGGTCAGCGTGACGGCCCCTGCCGAACGCTCACCCTGAATCTCGAACCGGGTGATGCGCGCGCGCAGTTCGGAAGGCAGCGACAGTTCTACCTGCGTCTGTGTCTCACCGCTGGCAAACTCCATCTCGGCCGATTGCAGAACACGCATTGCACCGGCGGGGTCACGCCCCTGAGCCAGAATCGTGATTCGATCTGCAGGACCGGGTTCCGCCCGTTGCGCGGACAATTGAATAACCCCGTCCTGATATGTAGCAGGCAGAATCGCAAGCGCAGGCGTCGGGGCCTGATAGACTGTCACATCACCGCGCGCGCGCAGGGCAGCCAAAATCGCCTCGTGCCCCTCGTAGGTCAGGCGGTCGCTGAACCAATGGGTATCAAACCCTCCGTCCACCTGATCCATGGCAGCCAGCGCCATTTCGACTTGCGCCCGGGTCGGCTGCCACGGTGTCGGGGTCAGCCCCGGCAAACGGCCGCGCCATGCTTCGGCGGCTTGGAAAACGGGGGCTTCAGGTTCGGTCAGGCGCAGGATGGCCACGGTACGACCCGCGCGCCCGGCCTCGGTCAGCTGCACATCGATCTGATCCAGCGTCGTTGACCAGCGGGTCGCCCCGGCCCAGCTGGCATCCAGCACCAGCAGCAACGGACCCGAGCCTGCCTGATCGCGCGAGGGGTTCAGGACCGGTCCGGCCAATCCAATGATAATCGCCGCGGCCGCCAGCATGCGCAGCAACAGCAGCCACCATGGGGTGCGGTCAGAAACGCTTTCGTCATCCCTCAACCCCAGCAGAAGTGTCACGGCCGGGAACAACCGACGGATCGGCGCGGGTGGCACGGCACGCAAGATCAGCCACAGGATCGGCAGGGTCAAAAGACCCATCAACACCCACGGTGCGGTAAAGCCAATGCCCGCCAGAATCGTCATCCCGTACCCCCATCGAGCGCACGATAGAGCCACAACAAAGCTGCTTGCGCACTGTCATTGGTGTGATGCAGCCCCAGTTGCCACCCCGTCGCACGGCACAGCCGTGTCAGCGCATCCTTACGCTTGGCAAGCCGTTCCAGATACCGCTCACGCAGATCTCCGGCCTTTAGGGTTTCATGGCGAACGGAACCGCCGACGCTTTCAAAGATCGTACGACCGCGATAGGGAAAGGTCTCTTCTCCGGGATCAAGAACCTGCAGCACCAAGCCTCGCACCCCACGGTCGGCGGCTTTGGTGAGGGCCAGTTCAACCTCATCCAGCGGACCAAGGAAATCGGAAATGAAAACGGCGCGGGCATGCGGGATCATGGCGCGGTGTTCGGGTGGCGCATAGTCGGACTCAGCATCCTCGGACCATGCTTCTGCCAGTCGGATGACCTGCGCGTTGCCGCGCCGTGGCGGCAGGGTCGTGCCGGTCAAGCCGACGCGCTCACCCCCGCGCACCAGCAGGATCGCGGTTGCCAACCCCAGCAGACGAGCGCGGTCGGCCTTGGTGGGCAGGTTCTTGTCGGACGCAAACCGCATCGACGCGCCCTGATCGACCCACAGCATTACCGATTGCGCAATTTGCCACTCACGTTCGCGCACAAATTGCTGATCCCCCCTGGCAGAGCGCCGATGGTCGATCATCCGGCGGCTGTCGCCGATCTGAGCAGGGCGATATTGCCAGAAGTCATCACCAAGCCCCGCGCGGCGGCGGCCGTGGTCGCCCAGCAGAACGGTTCCGGCCAATTGCTCAGCCCGTGCCAACAACGGCGGCAGCCGGGACGCCTCGGCTTCAGATCTTTCTCGAAGGGTTAGCGCCGCATTCACGCCGCAGCCTCGGTGCGGACAAGACCAGCGGCAGTAGAGTCGATCAGGTCAGCCAAACTGTCACCGCGCGCCCGCGCCGCAAAGTTCAACGCCATCCGGTGGCTGAGCACCGGACGCGCCATGTCCAGCACATCCTCGGAATTTGGGGCCAAACGCCCCTGCAGCATCGCCCGGGCGCGCACTGTCATCATCAGCGCTTGTGCAGCACGGGGGCCGGGGCCCCAGGCGACGGTTTCAGCCACCCGTTCGGTAACACCCGCCTCTTCGGGGCGGAAGGCGCGGACAAGATCGAGGATCAGTTCCACAACCGAGTCCCCGACCGGCATCCGGCGCAACAGGGTCTGAGCGGCCAACAGCTCTTCCTTGCTGAAAATCTCGTGCGCTTCGTCCTCTTCCACGCCAGTCGTGGCCAAAAGAATATCGCGCTCGGTCTGGCGATCGGGATAATCCACGTCTATCCGCACCAAAAAGCGGTCCAGCTGCGCCTCGGGCAGTGGATAAGTACCCTCTTGTTCGATCGGGTTTTGCGTCGCCAATACGTGGAATGGTTCACCCAGATCGCGGTCTTCGCCAGCCACAGTCACAGTGCGTTCCTGCATCGCCTGCAAAAGCGCTGACTGAGTCCGGGGGCTGGCGCGGTTGATTTCGTCCGCCATCAGCAGCTGACAGAAGATCGGACCGGAAATAAAGCGAAAGTGGCGGCTGCCATCCTCGGCTGTGTCCAGAACCTCGGACCCCAGAATATCGGCGGGCATCAGGTCGGGTGTGAACTGGATGCGGTTGCCGTGCAGACCCATCACGGTCGACAGCGTTTCAACCAGCCGCGTCTTGCCAAGCCCAGGCAGGCCGATCAGCAGGGCGTGGCCACCGCACAACAGGGCGGTCAGCGTCAGGTCCACGACCCTTTCCTGTCCGATAAAGCGACGGGTGATCGAGGCCTTGGCCTCTTGCAGTTTGATTTCCAGCGCTTCGATCTCGGACACGAGGTCGGCAGGTTCGGTCATGACTTTCCCTTCCGTGGGCTATTATGGTTGAAGTGTATCGCGCGAAAAGGAAATGGCAAAAGCAATGAGCGGACAAAAACCTGTGACCCCCTCTCCGGACGGGCTGGCGGCCTCGGTCAAAGCGGCCAAAACCAGGGGTTTACCCCCTGTTCACCTGTGGAATCCTCCGTTTTGCGGCGATCTGGACATCCATATCGCAAAAGATGGGTCTTGGACTTATTTAGGGTCACCGATCAACCGGTTCGAGCTTGTGAAGCTTTTTTCCTCAATTCTTAAGAAAGAAGACGGGAAATACTACCTTGTGACCCCGGTGGAAAAGGTGGGAATCACTGTCGAGGATGCGCCGTTTGTGGCCGTGGATTTTGACGCGACAGGCGAGGGTCGGGCCCAAATACTGACATTTACGACCCGTGTTGGTGATACCGCGATTGCTGGCCCTGATCAGCCAATCCGGATTGTCATCGATCCCGAAACAGATGAGCCGTCACCTTATGTATTGGTTCGCGCAAATCTTGAGGCGCGCATAGATCGCAAAAGCTTTTATCGTCTTGTGGACATCGCAACGCACAAAGATGGCTGGTTCGGCGTCTGGTCCGGTGGGCAGTTTTTCCCACTTGTCCGGTCGGACAGCCTGACCGACTAGGCCGGTTTTGCGACCCGACGGTCCTGTGCCAGAACAACAGCCATTGCCACGACCCCTGCGCCCAGCGCACGGGTCCAGTTCCACTCTTCGCCCAGCACTAGCATGATCAGCATCACGTAGAAGGGGGCGACATTGATGTGAAAGGACGTAAGCGCGACACCCAGTTTGCCAATCGATGCAACAAACAGGATCTGGCTGAGCGCCATGGAAATCAGCGAATAGATCGCCA
The DNA here is from genome assembly GCF_059611005.1 of Ruegeria sp. CDSB117. NCBI lineage: Bacteria > Pseudomonadati > Pseudomonadota > Alphaproteobacteria > Rhodobacterales > Roseobacteraceae > Ruegeria > Ruegeria sp. CDSB117. Next base: position 25,770 of record NZ_JBXWOS010000008.1, on the reverse strand, counting down.
GCATTCCAATTTGACGTGAGTCTATAGAAATGGACGGCACGATATCCATGCCCAGATGATGTGCTCCGGCCATCAGGATGGTTGCCATGAAGAACCCGCCAACAAATGTAACCGCTGCGCGCCCGGTTTGGCTTAATTCGGGGAAATCTCGCGAGGTTGCTTGGCTACCCCAGCAAAACAGGGCTGTCGCCGCAACGGCACAGGCAGCGCCTAAACCCAACTGCGCCGGAGCTACGGCGCTGGTGGCGATCAATCCGCCCACTACCGAGATCAGAACCCCAACAGCAAAATTCCACTTGAGCCGTCTGGTACCAGACGCAAGTTCCAGTAGCGTTGCAATCAATGGCGCGCATGAGGCAATGATGGCCGTTGTGACCGGGTCAGTCAGTTTTTGCGCCACGATCAGCAGAAACATCCCCAGACCGATGCCAAACCCGCCGACAACAAACGCATGCCTCCAACGGGCGCACAGAACCCGTTCCGGGCCATCTATCATGACCCAAATCGGGAGTAGAAACGCAACAGCCATGGCCATGCGCGCAACCAACAGCGCAACTGGCGGCCATGTCTGTAACAGCACCTCGGCCGCCGGAAACCCAGCCGCCCACGTCAGCATGGATGCTACGGCCAAGCCATTGCCAGACAGGGCCGAATTTTGCCCGGCAGACGCAGAAAGGGCGTTCCCGCGCGCGGGGTCTGGGCTCATCGCCATAATGTTCGAACCTTTTGTTGGCACGGCGTTCTGAAATGATTCGCCGCGTTGCCCCAAACCTCGCTGATTCAGTCAGCCCGATCTGGTCGAATTTCGACAAACTGTCGTTTTCAGTCTCTTTCGTTGAAATCGCCTCGCGGATAAGGTCAGCGCACCAGCTAACCAAAGGCCTCCGATGCCAAAATTCGCAGCCAATATCTCTCTGCTCTTTGCCGAGCTTCCCTACCTGGACCGGTTTCAGGCCGCCGCAGAGGCTGGGTTCAAGGCGGTCGAAATTCTGTTTCCCTATGAACTGGCCGCCAAAGAGACACACCGCGCGTTGCTGGCCAACGGTTTGGATCTGGTGCTGATCAATGCGCCTCCACCCAATTACACCGGCGGCGATCCCGGTTATGCCGCTGTTCCCGGTGGTGAAGGCCGGTTCCAGTCGGATATCCGCCGCGTTTTGCGCTATGGTCAGGTGCTCCGCCCGGGGCTGATCCACATCATGTCAGGCTATTCCTCGGGACCGGACGCATTTGAATGCATGGTGCACAACCTGCAATGGGCAGCCGACCTTGCACCGCACCAACGATTTACGATTGAACCGCTCAACCCCGTGTCTCAGCCCGATTACTTCCTCAACGATTACAACCTGGCTGCTGTCATCCTGGACCGTGTGGATCGCCCGAATGTCGGCCTGCAATATGACAGCTTTCACGCCCATATGATCCACGGAGATGCGCTGGCTGTTTGGGAACAGTTTCATCCAAGGGTCGTACATGCCCAGGTCGGAGCCGCCCCGGACCGCTCTGAACCGGGACGCGGTCCGACGGATTTCACTCAGCTTTTTAACGCCATGACGGCGTCGGGATATTCTGGCTGGGTTAGTGCCGAATACACCCCTTCAACATCCAGAACCGTGCATTCACTGGGATGGATGTGACGCCAGATTCCCTATTCCGTCTGGCAATCAGGGGGAAAATATCTAAAACCGGGGCATCACGACCTTGAGGATGCCCGAAATGATCCCTGCCCGCTTGGCCCACGCTGTATTCGGACTGATCATGTCCGGCCTCATGTCCTGTATCGTCACTGGCATCGCCACGGTCAAAGCTGTCGGTTTCGGACCGTCAACATTTGGTGACTGGATGGGTTCCTGGGCTTTTTGCTGGCCCATCGCCTTTGCCGTCATCCTGACCCTTGGACCAACAGTAAAACGTATGGTCGAGGGGTGGGTCAGACCGCAGGACTGACCCGCCGCAAAGAGGGCCCGCCAGGCCTGATGAGCAGCGCAGCCCGCTTGATGAATTTCTAGTGCGCCTCGGCCCAGTTCGCACCCTGCCCGGCATCCACGCTCAGCTTGACGTCCAGCTTCACAGCTGGATCAGATGCGCCTTCCATCACGTCGCGTGCGGCATCGATCAAAGGGTCCACCGCATCCTCGGCGACTTCGAACAGCAATTCGTCATGCACCTGCAGCAGCATCTTGGCGGGCAGACCACTGATCGCATCTGGCATCCGCACCATCGCGCGCCGGATCACATCCGCCGCCGTTCCCTGAATCGGCGCATTGATCGCCGCCCGGCGCGAGAAGCCCGCATGAGGCCCTTTGGCGTTAATCTCAGGTGTATGAATTTTACGTCCGAACAAAGTCTGCACATAGCCATGCTCTTTGGCAAAGGCGACAGTGTCGTCCATATACTTGCGAATACCCGGGAAGCGTTCGAAATAACGGTCGATGAACCCCTGTGCCTCGGCGCGCGGAATGCGCAGATTGCGCGCCAGCCCAAAGCCTGAGATGCCGTAGATTACACCAAAGTTGATCGCCTTGGCCTGACGGCGGATATCCGGCGTCATCTCGTCCAGTGGCACGTCGAACATCTCGGACGCGGTCATGGCGTGAATGTCCAGCCCGTCCGAAAACGCCTGTTTCAGAGCCGAAATATCGGCGATATGCGCCAGAATGCGCAGCTCGATCTGGCTGTAGTCGAGGCTGACCAGCACATTGCCCGGTTCGGCTATGAACGCCTCGCGAATGCGCCGACCCTCCTCGGTACGCACCGGAATGTTCTGCAGGTTCGGATCGGTCGAGGCCAGACGCCCCGTATTCGCCCCCGTGATGGAATAAGACGTATGCACCCGGCCCGTATCTGGATTGATATGGGTCTGCAGCGCATCGGTGTAGGTCGATTTCAGCTTGGACAGTTGCCGCCAGTCCAGTACTCGGCGTGGCAATTCATGCTCGGTCGCGAGGTCTTCGAGAATGTCAGCCCCGGTCGAGTATTTTCCGGTTTTCCCCTTCTTGCCGCCTTCCAGCCCCATCTTATCGAACAGAATCTCACCAAGCTGGGCAGGAGAGCCAACATTGAAATTCTCGCCCGCCAATTCGTGGATATCAGCCTCTAACTCTGCCATTTTCTGGGCAAATGCGTTGGACATCCGGCTCAACACATCGCGGTCGACCTTGATGCCGTGCATCTCCATCTCGGCCAGAACCGGCACCAGCGGACGTTCGAGCGTTTCATAGACGGTTGTCACCTGCACCTGATGCAGTTGCGGTTTGAACAGCTTCCACAGGCGCAGCGTGATATCGGCATCTTCGGCCGCATAGGCCGTTGCCTCATCGATCGGCACCTTGTCGAAGGTGATCGCTGACTTGCCCGAACCCAGCAACGGTTTGATCGGGATCGGCGTGTGATTCAGATAGCGGTCGGACAAGGTATCCATACCATGCCCATGCTCACCCCCATGCATCGCGTAGGACATCAGCATCGTGTCATCGATGGGCGACACATTCACGCCATAGCGGGCGAAAATCTTGGCGTCGTACTTCATGTTCTGCCCGATCTTCAGGATCGACGGGTCTTCGAACATAGGTTTGAGCAGATTCAGGGCCTCATTGACGGGCATTTGCCCGTCGGCCAGCGCGTCTGAGCCGAACAGATCATCGGTGGCGCTTTCCCGGTGGATCAATGGGATATAACACGCCTCGCCCGGCTCAACCGACAGGGAGATGCCGACAAGATCAGCTATCATTTCATTTAGGCCGGTGGTTTCCGTATCCACGGCGATCCAGCCGCGCTCATACGCCTGATCTATCCATTTCTGCAGCGCACCCGCATCCCGCACACATTCGTATTTCGATGCATCAAAGGGGATGGCTTCGGCTTCGACTACCTCAGCAGCCGGCGCAGGCGCATCGGCAATCGCTGGCGCTTCGGCACCCAGCTTGTCCGCGATCCGCTTGGTGAGCGTGCGAAACTCCATATCTGCCAGAAAACCCAGCAAGGTGTCAGGTTCGGGATCTTTCACCTCAAGATCGTCGAGTGTGAAGTCCAGCGGTGTATTTTCGTCCAACTGCACCAGTTTCTTGGACAACTCGATCTGGTCGCGCTTTTCAATCAGGGTCTGGCGGCGCTTGGGTTGTTTGATCTCTTCAGCGCGGTCCAGCAGCGTTTCCAGATCGCCATATTCGTTGATCAGCAACGCCGCCGTCTTGACCCCAATGCCTGGAGCCCCGGGAACGTTATCGACGCTGTCGCCCGCCAGTGCCTGTACATCAACCACGCGTTCAGGGCCGACACCGAATTTCTCAATCACGCCATCGCGGTCGATGCGCTTGTTCTTCATCGCATCCAGCATTTCGACACCGCCGCCAACCAGCTGCATCAGGTCCTTATCCGAGCTTACGATGGTCACACGCCCGCCCGCCTCACGCGCCTGCACCGCAAGGGTCGCGATGATGTCGTCGGCCTCGTACCCCTCCAACTCTTTACAAGCGATGTTGAAAGCTTTCGTCGCTTCGCGTGTCAGGGGCATCTGCGGGCGCAGGTCCTCGGGCATCGCTTCGCGGTTGGCCTTGTAGAGGTCATACATATCGTTGCGGAACGTGTGCGAACCTTTGTCGAAGATCACCGCCACATGGGTCGGTGCGTCCGGGCCAGCGTTCCCTTCAACATATTTCTGCAACATGTTGCAAAAGCCAGAAACTGCGCCAATCGGCAGTCCGTCCGATTTTCGTGTAAGCGGCGGCAGCGCGTGGTAGGCCCTGAAAATAAAGGCCGATCCGTCAATCAGATGCAGGTGACACCCTTTTCCGAAATTGCTCATGCGCGCGCTCCGTTCTGGTTGGAAACGGTTCTGCCACAGGCCCGCGCGGGTGGCCAGCAAAGAAGGTGGTCAATCCACACAAGAGGCCGGAAAACTGTGCCGGAACGTCAACGCAGGCCGTCAATCACGCGACGCGGAATTCCTGCCCGGTTCTGTCCCAGATCAGTCCCACACGCTCGGCGATGCCATTCATCTGCTTGTGCAGCGACCGGTCGTTCAATTTGCGGCTCAATGTACGCAATGGAATTAGATTGCGCTCTCCGTAACCATCGATCAGCAGAAACATCCGGGTTTGATTGCGCAGCCCGTAGACAATGTTGGTCTCGTGAATATCGCGGGCAACAATCTGAAGCTTAAACAGTTTTTTGGCAAAGCTGTTCAATTCATTCAGAACATCTTCACTCAGCGCTCCATCCTCGCACAGCTTCGCAAGGGGGTGTGCCAGCTGTCCGTCATCGGATTCGATCCGTTCCACAATGATCGCCGGGCCAATGTCGGTTTGCGCTATGCCAAAACATCGCGCCAAGGGCAGGTGCTCGATGTCGGTGCCGCTTTTCAACGCCGCCTTCATCTCACCCTCGATTTCCTTCAGCGCATTGCGAAAAACAGAATCGGGCAGAAGCCGCCGGATCAGCCGTTTTGAAAAAGATCGGTTGGGCCGTTTGCGCGGGCGCGTCACCTTTATCAATAAGTTCGATTGCCCTGGACAGGCATACACATCTCGATGTCCGCCGCTGGCAATCGGGTCCTGATCGGACACCCGCAAAAGCTGCACTGCAAAAAGCATCCGGCCTCCGAATTTATTGCGCGTCGTGCTCCGACAGTACGTATTTGCAATCGCAATACGGGCACTCGACCCAGCCGGTATCTTCGGGGATCTGCAACCAAACGCGCGGATGGCCCAATGCGCCTTCGCCGCCGTCACAGGCGACACGTGCGGTTTCGACGAACTTGGTTTCCGGTGCATCAAGTGTCACGGCTGGCGATCCTTCATTGGTTGTCGGCCTCGCGGGCATGCATTAGGTGCGTTTATGAGCGATGAGCAAACCGGGGGCAAGGGTCTCATGACCGATGCGGCAATCAGGATCGATGGACTGCGCAAGACCTATCGCGGCGGCAAGGGCCAGCCCGAGAAACAGGCACTGAAGGGCATTGACCTGAGCATTCCACGAGGTTCGGTGTTTGGCCTGCTGGGCCCGAACGGGGCCGGTAAATCGACCCTGATCAACATTCTGGCTGGTCTGGTGGTGAAATCGGCCGGGTCAGTGTCGATCTGGGGGTACGATCAGGACCGCAACCCACGCCAGTCCCGTTCCGCGATTGGCGTGATGCCACAAGAGCTGAACCTTGACCCGTTTTTTACCCCCCGCGGCGCGTTGGAGGTGCAGGCCGGTTTGTACGGCGTACCCAAATCCGAGCGCCGTAGCGATGAGATCCTTGAACTGGTCGGCCTCAGCGACAAGGCCGAAGCCTATGCCCGTACCCTGTCGGGTGGCATGCGGCGGCGGTTGCTGCTGGCCAAGGCGCTGGTGCATCACCCCAAGATTCTGGTGCTGGATGAACCGACGGCAGGCGTGGATATCGAACTGCGCCAGATGCTCTGGACAAATGTGCGCAAGCTGAACGAACAGGGCATGACCATCATCCTGACCACCCATTACCTGGAAGAAGCGCAGGAAATGTGTGACGAGATTGCCATCATCAACCACGGTGAAAAAATCGCTCAGGACAGCACCGCCAACCTGCTGGGCCGAATGGATAGCCGCACCATGGTCATCGTTCCTGACAGCCCAGTCGTCGATCTGCCCGCAACCGAAGGGGTCGAAGCCGCCTTGCGCGACGATGGTAACCTTGTTCTGCAATATCGCAGCGCCCAAACCAACGCCGAGCAAGTTCTGGAATCCGTCCGCGCAGCCAATATCCGCATTCGCGACGTCCGCACTGAAGAGGCTGATCTAGAGGATGTGTTCCTCGCCTTGACGTCCAGCCGCACAGGGGACACCCCGGCGGCTGATCCGGATCAGCCGCGCCGGGGGATGCACAGGGTCAAGCTTTAGTCTCGGTCGATTCGGGCCTGATAGCAGTTGTTTCGCGCAGATCGGACGTGGATGTAGTCCACATCTGGTCGGGCAAAGATATCTCTGACTTTTGCACCGATCTGATCCGTGGGCGTGATCGCCCCGGTGCCATAGACGATGCGGTCATCTGTGCCATAGCCCTTAATTAGGTAGTCGGGCGACGAGGTCAGGATCTCGGGCAGGTCTTGCCCCTCGTATCGCTCACAGGGTGCAGCACACAGAAAGATTGGCCCGGTTTCTGCATATGGATGTGTCTCTAAAAAGGGCCTATGGGCCAAGATCAGCATTTCTTCGCCCTCGGGAATGTTCTGCAAACAATGGCGACACGGGTTACCGGCACCCGTTGAAACGGTCCGTTCTGGCGTTGCGCCATAGGAATCCGGGTGACCGGCCTGAAGGGCGCGTACGTCCTCGGTGGGCAATGCGGTGATTTTGAACATTTTGGGTCTCCTTTTTCCCGACACTGCCGATCGGACCAAACCCAATCGACCCGTTTCCTGCGCAAAGGACTCGAAAAAGAACAAAACGTGAATATAATATGGAATCGTCATGTATGCCGAGCTGTCGATCACGTCGAATTTCACCTTCCTCACCGGGGCGTCCCACCCCGAGGAGTATATGGAGCGTGCCGTCACCCTGGGCCTGCCCGCCATCGCCATCGCTGATGACAACTCGGTCGCCGGGATCGTCCGCGCCCATACGCAGGCGCGTGAGATCACCCGCAAGGTGCGCGAACGGCTGGAGTGGGAGGCGCAGAACACCTCCATAGGCCCACCCTGCCCCGATCACATCCCCAAACCGCCCTCGCACCCGATCCACGCGGTACCCCGCCTTATATCGGCGGCACGGCTGATCTTTACCGACGCACCCACGGTTACCGCCCTGCCCCTGAACCGGCAGGGTTGGGCCAACCTGTGCCGCATCCTCTCCAAGGGCCGGCTGCGCGCCGAGAAAGGCGGCTGCATCCTGCACCTGACCGACCTGCTGGAGTTTTCCGACGGTCTCCACCTGCTGCTGTGGCCACAAACGGCCCGATTTCCGGGCGGCGCGGACGGCTGGCGGGCACAAGCGCAACAGCTGACGCGCCGCTTTGCCGGGCGGATGCATCTGTTGATGCACCCCCGGTATGACGGCGCAGATAGCGTATATTTCTCTTTATTAGAGACTGAATCAAAACAGCTCGGCATCCCTGCACTCGCCAGCGCCACACCGATTATGCATCACGGGGGCCGCCGCAAGTTGGGTGATGTGCTGACCGCCATCCGCCTGCGCCGCAAGGTCGATGAGTTGGGCCGCGAGGCGCTGGCCAATGGCGAACAACGCCTGCGGTCCGAGGCCGAGATGCTGCGCATCTTCAAAGGTTATGAGGGGGCCGTTGCCCGCGCGCATGAACTCAGCGAACAGCTCACATTCTCGCTGGACGAGCTGCGTTATGAGTACCCCAGCGAGGGCAGCGAGCAGGAAACCCCGACCCAACGCCTGCATCGTCTGGCGCATGAGGGGTTGCAATGGCGCTATCCGGCAGGCGCGTCCGAGAAGGCGAAAAAGATGCTGGCGCATGAGCTCGCCCTGATCGGCAAGCTGAAATACGAACCCTACTTTCTGACAGTCCGCGATATCGTTCATTTCGCCCGCTCGCGCGACATCCTCTGCCAGGGACGCGGCTCGGCGGCCAATTCGGTGGTCTGCTTCTGCCTCGGCATCACCGAGGTCAGCCCTGAGATGGGCACGATGGTCTTCGAACGCTTTGTCTCCGAGGCGCGGGATGAGCCCCCCGATATCGACGTCGACTTCGAACATGAGCGCCGCGAAGAAGTGATCCAGCACATCTATGACCGCTATGGCCGCCATCGCGCCGGCCTTTGCGCAACGGTCGTGCATTATCGCGGCAAACGCGCCATCCGCGAGGTTGGCCGCGCGATGGGCCTGACCGAAGATACGATCTCAGCGCTCTCATCTCAGCTTTGGGGCTTCTTCTCCGCTGCGGGGCTTGAGGCGGAACGGATGCGCGAGATTGGCCTCGACCCCGAAGATCGCCGTCTAAAACAGACTCTAATGCTGGTATATGAGATCGACGGGTTCCCCCGTCACCTGTCTCAGCATGTCGGCGGCTTCATCATCACCGAGGGGCGTCTGGACGAGCTTGTTCCTATCGAGAACGCCACGATGGAGGACCGCACGGTCATCTGCTGGGACAAGGACGATATCGACACGCTGGGCATCCTCAAGGTCGATGTCCTCAGCCTCGGGATGCTGACCTGCATTCGCAAGGCCTTTGACCTGATCGGTCAGCACCATCAGACCAGCTATACGCTGGCGACCCTGCCGCCCGAGGACCCTGTCGTCTACGACATGCTGTGCAAGGCGGACTCGATTGGCGTGTTTCAGGTGGAATCACGAGCACAGATGAACTTTCTGCCCCGGATGCGGCCCCGCAATTTCTATGATCTGGTGATTGAGGTCGCCATCATCCGCCCCGGCCCCATTCAGGGCGACATGGTCCACCCCTATATCCGCCGCCGGAACGGAGAGGAGGAGGTCAGCTTCCCCTCGGACGAGTTGGGCGAGGTGCTGGGCAAAACGCTGGGCGTGCCGCTGTTTCAGGAACAGGCCATGCAGATCGCCATTGTCGGCGCAGGCTTTACCCCGGAACAGGCCGACCGGCTACGCCGGTCTCTGGCAACCTTCAAGAAGCACGGCAATGTCAGCGAATTCCGCGCGCTTTTCTTGCGCGGGATGAAACGCAACGGGTATGAACAGGACTTCGCCGAACGCTGTTTTTCCCAGATCGAAGGCTTCGGCTCTTACGGTTTCCCAGAAAGCCACGCGGCCAGCTTTGCGCTGCTGGTCTATGCCTCGGCCTGGATCAAATGCCACCATCCGGGGATATTTGCCTGCGCCCTGCTGAATTCGCAGCCAATGGGGTTCTATGCCCCCGCCCAGATCGTCCGTGATGCGCGCGAGCATGGGGTTCAAGTGCGCCCGGTCTGCATCAATGCCAGCTTTTGGGACAATGTGATGGAACCTGACGGTCAGGGAGGGCTGGCGCTGCGGCTGGGCTTCCGCCAGATCAAGGGCCTCAGCGAGGAAGATGCCAGCTGGCTGACAGCCGCGCGCGGCAATGGCTACCATCAGGTCGACGATGTCTGGCGCCGTGCCGGTTTGGGACCATCGGTGATCGAACGGCTGGCCGAGGCGGATGCCTTCGCCGCCTGCGACCTGACACGGCGCGAGGCATTGTGGCAGGCCAAAGCGATCGCCACAGCCAAACCCCTGCCGCTGTTCTCGCAAGATCTGGAGGGGGAGGCGCTGGATGAACCCGAGGCCTATCTGCCGAAAATGACATTGGGCGAGCAGGTGGTCGAGGATTACGTCGCCACCCGCCTCAGCCTCAAGGCGCATCCCGTCGCCCTGCTGCGGCATCTGCTGACGCCCAAGCAGCGTGACAAAACCACGCCTGTCGCATGACTGCAGAACGGGATATTGCCCCGGAACAGAGTCAAAATCGGACCAATCCAATGAGCAGACCCACCCTGCCCCCACGCTTTCCCGCGACGCCAGATCAGATCAACGCGCAGGTCCGCACCTTTTACGCCCGCGTGCGTGAGGACGCGACACTGGGACCGGTCTTCAACAAACATGTCCACGATTGGCCCGCACATGAGGAGAAGATCGCCGCGTTCTGGCGCAACGCGATTTTGTTCGAGCGCAGTTATGACGGCAACCCGCAACGAGTCCATATCGAGCGGCCCGACGTAAAGCCCGAGTTCTTCGCCCATTGGCTGGACCTGTTCGAAGAGGTCGCAACCCAAACGCTGCCCTCTGAAACCGCGACTCCTTGGGTCGCGCTGGCCCGTCGCATCGGGGTGGGAATGAAAGCGGGCGTGCAATCCGCACGCCAACCCAAGGACGCACCACCGATCCTGCGATGATCCCACGTCATGGCGGCCATGCAATGTTAGCGGTAAATTAGGGGCTATGCGCGCCACCAAAATGGGTTTACTCAAAGGCAAGCCACCCGCAACATACGCGGTGTGATGGCACAGTCACAACACCGAGACATCACCCGGGGCCACAAAGATGAGCACTCAGAACTCCACCCTCCGGGGACTCGGCTATGCGTTTTTGGGCTTTGCGGTCTTTGCCAGCCATGACGCGCTGATCAAGGCGCTTGGCGGCGTCTACTCGGTGATGCAGATCATCTTTTTCGCCACGCTATTTTCCTTTGTGCCCATGGCTGTCACGATTCTGACCGACCGAACAACCGGGAACTTCCTGCCCCGCCACCCATGGCTGGTGCTGCTGCGGTCGGGCTTGATGGTCACCGCAATGTCCTGCGCGTTTTACTCCTTTTCCGTATTGCCGCTGGCCGAGGTCTATTCGCTGCTGTTCTCCTTTCCACTGATCGTGACGGTCCTGTCGATCCCCATTCTCGGCGAGGTAGTCCGCGTCCAGCGCTGGGCCGCCGTGGGCGTGGGCTTGATCGGCGTGCTGATTGTCTTACGCCCCGGCGCAACAGATATCACGCTGGGCCATCTGGCCGCCCTGACAGCCGCCTTTTGCAGCGCCTTTGCATCCGTGTTGGTGCGCAAGATCGGGAATGAGGAACGATCGGCCGTGCTGATCCTGTACCCCATGTTGTTGGCCATCGCGGTGATGAGCCTTGCACAACCCGTTGTCTATCAACCGCCATCCTTGCTGCATCTGGCGATGATGGCATTGGTAGGCGTATTCTCGGTCATCGCCCAGCACCTGATCATTCTGGCCTATCGCGCGGCACCCGCCGGAGTTATTGCCCCCAGCCAGTATAGCCAGATCATCTGGGCTACGATCTTTGGCATGGTCTTCTTTGGTGAACGCCCGGATATCTGGGTTGCGGTGGGCGCCAGCATCATCATCGCATCCGGCGTCTATGTGGTCTGGCGCGAAAGCCGGATCAACACCACCTCGGCCAACACCCCGGTTCTGCGCGTGCGATCACCTCGGTCAGATACCGGGGCAACGCGGCCGGGGGAATAAGAAACGGCGCGCTGTTTAGCGCGCCGTAATAGCGTTTTCCGAAGGTTTAGACCCTTAGTAAAGGACCACAGACCGGATGCTTTCGCCTTTGTGCATCAGGTCGAATCCGTGATTGATATCGTCCAGACCCATGGTGTGAGTGATCATCGGGTCGATCTCGATCTTGCCGTCCATGTACCAGTCGACGATCTTGGGCACGTCGGTCCGACCCCGTGCGCCGCCAAAGGCGGTGCCGCGCCACGAACGACCGGTGACCAGCTGGAACGGGCGGGTCGAGATTTCAGCCCCCGCAGGCGCCACACCAATGATGATCGATTCTCCCCAACCCTTATGCGCCGCCTCAAGTGCTGTGCGCATCACACCAACATTGCCGGTGGCATCAAAGGTGTAATCCGCACCACCTTTGGTCAGGTTCACCAGATATGGCACCAGATCGCCTTCAACTTCGGATGGGTTGACGAAATCGGTCATACCGAACCTGGTCGCCATCTCGACCTTTGATGGGTTCAGGTCGACGCCAACGATCTGGTCCGCTCCGGCCAGACGCAAGCCCTGAATGACATTCAGGCCAATGCCGCCCAGACCGAACACGATGGCGCGACTGCCGATCTCAACCTTGGCAGTGTTGATGACGGCACCGATGCCGGTGGTCACGCCACAGCCGATGTAGCAGATCTTGTCGAAAGGCGCGTCCTCACGCACTTTGGCCAGCGCGATCTCGGGCAGAACCGTGTGGTTGGCAAAGGTCGAGCAGCCCATGTAGTGCAGGATCGGGTCACCATCCAAAGTCGTAAACCGCGAGGTTCCGTCGGGCATCAGGCCCCGGCCTTGGGTTTCGCGGATCGCCTGACAGAGGTTGGTCTTGGGATGCAGACAGTATTCGCACTCACGACATTCAGGCGTGTAGAGCGGGATCACGTGATCGCCCGGCTTCAGGCTGGTGACGCCCGGACCGACATCGACAACCACACCCGCGCCCTCGTGGCCCAGAATGGCCGGGAACAGGCCTTCGGGGTCAGCGCCTGACCGGGTGAATTCGTCGGTGTGGCAGAGGCCGGTGGCCTTGATTTCGACCAGAACCTCGCCCGCCTTGGGGCCTTCGAGGTTCACATCCATCACTTCCAATGGTTTGCCCGCCTGAATGGCGACGGCGGCACGGGTGCGCATGATCGTTGTCTCCCTGTCTTATTTGCCCCGACCCTGCGTCAATTGCAGGGTGTTTTCAACTGCGCTTTGTTGGCAGGTTGGCTAATTGTTTGATATTGCAGTAACGACATTGTCAGAAGGAGAAACGCCAATGCACCGAATTATTCCCGCGCTGATCCTGCTGGCAGGCTGTGCCGAGACGACTGCACCTGTGGAAACACCTGCCTCAACGGACGCGCCGGTTGATCTGGCCTTTTGCCTGGGTGGCGATTTTGCCGATTCCATCGGCCAACCGGTTTCGACCATCCAAGCCCAGTTGCCCGAGCGGTCGCGTGTTCTGGGTCCTGATGACATTGCCACACAGGATTATCGCATCGACCGGCTGAATGTTTTCGTGAACGGAGCCGGAATCATTCAACGCCTGACCTGCGGGTAAGCGTGGACTCGAGGCATGATTCTACGATAAGAACAAAATGGGAACATTTTGATGTCTGCCAATGCCAAAACGCCGAATACTCTCACTGTGGTTCCCCCGTCTGGGGGCTGAACGGCTGATCCGTGCCGCGCGGGGGCTGCATGTTGGCCCTTTGGCGGTGGTTGCGGAACAGTCGAACATGCAGGTGATCACCTCATTGAACGCAGAAGCGCAGGCCGCAGGTCTGCGTGCGGGGCAGCCCGTGCGTGATGCCCATGCCATGTGCGCGACCCTGATCACACGACACCGCAACGCCCCCGCCGAGGCCGCGTTTCTGACCGCGCTGCGCCGCTGGGCCGGCAAGTTCAGCCCATGGGTGGCTGAAGAGGTCCCCGATGGCCTGATCGTCGACCTGTCGGGCTGCACGCATCTGTTCGGCGGGGAGGAGGCGCTGCTGAGCGTCATTGAAACCGACTGCGCCGATATGGGGCTGAGCGTTCAGATGGGTATCGCCGACACGCTGGGCGCGGCCTGGGCGCTGGCGCGTTATGCGGGGCAAGAGGCCACGTCTGACCGCAACGGCGACGCCATCAGCCAAGAGGCACGCGCCACCCGCGCGCGCGCAGGGAAACGGCGGCACTGGACCAAGGGTGGGGCCGCGCCGCAGGTGATGGCTCTGGGCGGTGGCGCACGGATCGCAGCACCGGGCCAATCCTATGGCGCGCTCAGCCCCCTGCCGATTGCGGCGCTGCGGCTGGAAGATCAGGTTGTGGCACAACTGAACCGGCTGGGCCTGCGCCGGATCGGCGATCTTTTGGGCCAACCCCGGGCTTCTCTCGCCCGACGGTTCGGGCGCGGGCTGGTGATGAGACTGGACCAAGCGATGGGCAGCGCGCCCGAACCGGTATCCCCCGCGCGTCCGCCGCATCACTTTGCGGTGCGGATGACCCTGCCCAATCCGATCGGCCTGATCGAGGACGTGATGGCCGCCATCGACCGGGTGCTGCCCACGCTGTGCGCGAAGCTCGAAGAGAAGGCGCGTGGCGTCCGCACCCTGCGGCTTGAGGCGCATCGCGCCGATCAGGCGGCTGAGATCATCAAGGTTGGTTTGGCTCGGCCCACTTACGACAAACACCGCATTCGCCCTTTGTTAGAGATGAAAATCGATAAGATCGACGCAGGCTATGGCATCGACATGCTGCGGCTTGAGGCGATCCAGACCGAGCCCATCCACACCCGCACAGTGGCCGGTCACGCCGAGGCGCGCCGCGTGGCTCGCAATCGGCTTGAGGGCAATACAGCCGTGGATGACCTGATCGGCAAACTGGGCGCCCGGGTCGGGTTGGACGTGATCACCCGGCGGCACCCGGCGGCCTCACATATCCCCGAAAAAACCGCGCAGACGTTGGCGGCGGCGTGGTCGGAACCCGCCCGTGACTGGCCTGCCCCGTCGCGCCCACGCCCGTTGCAGATGTGGCAGCCCGAACCGGTGATGGCCGCTGAAGCCCCGGATGTTCCAGCCGCCTTTCGCTGGCGCGGGCGCGACTGGCAGTTGGCACAGGCCACCGGTCCGGAACGGATCGCACCCGAATGGTGGCTGGACGACCCCAACTGGCGCAGCGGCGTGCGGGACTACTGGGTGGTTGTCACCGAACAGGGTGAGCGGCTGTGGCTGTTTTACGGCCATGGCGGCACGATGTCGGCAGGCTGGTTCTGTCACGGGCAGTTTGGTTAGAACTCCTGATTAGAGTCTATTTTCCGCAGTAAATCAGCCAATCCGGCAGGTAATCCAGCAAACGGATCACCCAAGAGAACGGTGCCGGGAAATCGGTGCGGAACCGGCGACGTGACATCGCCCTGACCACCCGGTCCGCCGCGTCCTCGGGAGTCATCAGCATCGGCATCTTGAAAGTGTTCTTTTCGGTCAACCGGGTCTTGATGAAGCCCGGATTGACGATCCGCACGGTTACCCCCGTGCCCGCCAGATCAAATCGCATCGTTTCAGCCAATGAGACCAGCGCCGCCTTGCTGGCCGCGTATCCGACAGCAGCCGGAAGCCCGCGATAGCCAGACAAAGACCCGATCAGGGTAATGTCGCCCTGTCCGGCCCGTAGAAACCCTGGCACCGTCTCACCCAACACACGCAGCGCGCCAAGGTAGTTCACGTCTGTCATGGACAGAACAGCTTCGGTATCCCAATCGGCCGATTTCATAGGCTCGTAGGCACCGGCATTGTAGACCAGCCCATCCACCACGCCGACATCTGCAACGGCCCGGCGCACAGCCGCCAGGTCGGTCACATCAAACGGCACCGCCCGCGCGTTCGGAAGGGTTTTGCAAATCTCGGCCAATCGCGCCGCATTGCGCGCCGAGAGGATCAGTTTTGCCCCCTTTCGGCTTAGCGCCTGGGCCAAAGATCGGCCCAGCCCCTCACTGCCGCCAACGATCCAATAGGTTTTTCCGTCAAAACTGCTCATGCTTGGGCCATCCGGACTGTCGGGTACATATGGCCCGGACATTGGTTTCGTGTTGTTTCAGACATTTTAAGGATTTTACGGATCGGCAACAAAGCTGGATCACGTTAACGCTCAAAAAACCGGGCAAGGCATCACGATGTAACGCACGTTCAAAAAAAGTCCAACGTGATTGATCCGTACCCGCATCTGATGCGTAATCCTTTTAAATTGCCGAACTAAGAGGATCACATGTTCGACGAACCAAGGGGCGCACGCAAGAAAATCGCAATTGTAGGTGCAGGAATATCAGGCCTATCCGCAGCTTACTATCTATCCGAAGACAATGATGTAACGGTCTATGAGGCCGAGCCAAGACTGGGCGGCCATGCCCGAACGGTTATGGCTGGCAAAAATGGTGATCAACCGGTCGACACCGGTTTTATCGTGTTCAACTATGCCACCTACCCGAACCTGACAAAATTGTTCGATGAATTGAACGTCCCCGTAATCAAAAGCGAGATGAGCTTTGGTGCGACGATCGACAATGGTCGCCTCGAATACGGGCTGAACAATCTGCGCACTCTGACCGCGCAAAAGCGTAACCTGATGCGGCCGGCCTATTACAAGATGATCTCTGACATCCTGCGCTTTGGAAAAGAGGCGCCAGAAGCAGCCAAGGACGATGACACCACGATTGGGGAACTGATTGATCAACTGAGACTGGGCCACTGGTTCCGCCACAACTATCTGATGCCTATGTGCGGCGCGATCTGGTCCACCCCCGTGGAATTCATTGACCGCTTTCCCGCACGTTCGCTGGTGCAGTTCTTCCAAAACCATGCCTTGCTGGCCGGTGATCGGTCAAAGCAGCATCAGTGGTGGACGGTCAAAGGTGGCAGCATTGAGTATGTCCGCCGGATCGAGGCTGCATTGCGCGCCCGCGGTTGCGAAATCCGCGTCGCCTCCCCCGTGCAGCATGTTCAGAGGGATGAACTGGGCGTTACCGTACTCAGCGAAGGCCAGGCTGACCTTTATGATGAGATCATCCTTGCCACCCATTCCGACCAGTCGCTGGCCATTCTGGGTGACAGCGCAACAGCCGAGGAAACGGCCGCCCTTAGCGCGATCAAGTACCAACCCAACAAGGCCGTCTTGCATTGCGATCCCGGCCAGATGCCAAAAAGGCGGGCCTGCTGGTCCAGCTGGACCTATCGTTCACAGGCCGGAAATGTCGGCGTTACCTACTGGATGAACCGGTTACAGAACATTCCGGACAGTGATCCGATGTTTGTAACGCTCAATGTTGCGGCGGATATTCCCGCAGACAAAATCTATGACGAAGTCGAATTCGCCCATCCGGTTTTCGATCAAGCCGCACTGAAGGCCCAGAAGCAAATTCGCGACATGCAGGGACAGAACAAAACGTGGTTTGCCGGTGCATATAACCGGCATGGTTTTCACGAAGACGGGATTGCCAGCGCGATGCATGTTGTCGCGCAGTTGAATGGCACCCCGCAAACCATCGGAGCTGAAAATGGCGTTGCCAAAAATGACCCGGTCATCCCTGTCGCGGCCGAATAGCTCGGTCTGGTGCGTTGCTCTGCTGTCGCTGACCTTGCTGGCCCCAGTCGGGCTGGCGGCGTCAACCGTGTCGAACGAATTGCCGAACGCCGAACTGCGCGGGTCCGCCACGTTCCGTTACCTTGGCCTGCCGATCTATGACGCAAAGCTGTTCACGCCAGACGGTGCCCCGTTCAGTTGGAGCGATGATTTCGGATTGCAGCTGACCTACCGCAAAAACCTCAAGCAGAAGGCTCTGGTCGAATCCACGCTGGATGAGATGACACGGCAAGGAAACAGCGGGCTGACACAAGCCCAGCTTGAACAGTGCTTTCAGGCTGTCAGCAAAGGCGACTGCTATCTGGCCATCTCGGAAGGGCCGAACAAGGTTGGTTTCTGGCGGAACGGGCGCAAAACCTGCACCCTGTCCGGGCAAGGCGTCAAAAAGACATTCATGTCGATCTTTCTGGGAGACAATACCAGATCCGCAAGCTTTACGCGGCAATTGAAGGGACAGTGATGCTGTATCCCCGGGTCAGCCTCTATGCACTGATGCTCGCAGCGGCGGGTATTCCCCTCTACATCCACCTGCCGCGTTTTGCTGCGGTTAACCTTGGGATTAGCCTTGGGGTGATTGGAACGGTACTGCTGTTGATCCGGCTTGTGGATCTTGTGCAAGACCCGCTGATAGGCTGGGCGATTGACCGATGGCCGAAGGGTCAGTTGCTGTTCGCCGCCATGGCCGCCGTTGGGCTGGCGGTTGGCTTTCCGCTGCTCTTTGCCTTGCCACAGGGCGCAAGCGTGACATCGCTGATCCTGATCCTGATCCTGCTGTTCTCGGCCTACAGCCTCGGGACCATCCTGCTTTACGGGCGCAGCGCAACCCTGGCCAAAACACCAGACGCAAAAGAGTTAATGACACTGGCAGCCTTCCGTGAAGGTGGACAATTGGCAGGTGTTGTCATTGCTGCCAGCGCACCCGCCCTGTTCGTCGCATTAGGGGCCGGCGCGCAGGGATATCCCGCCTTTGGGCTGTTTCTGGGCGTCCTGTCGATCGTAACCATCGCGCTGACATTTCCAATGTGGCGGCGGACACCGATTACGGGTGCGGGCCTGTCTTTCACCGGATTGGATCAGGCCGGGGCGCTGCGCCTTCTGGCGCTGGCTCTGGTCAACAGCCTGCCGGTCGCCATCACCTCGACCTTGTTTCTGTTTTTCGTCGAGGACCGGTTGCAACTTCCGGGCAAAGCGGGTCCCTTGCTGATCCTGTTCTTCCTCAGCGCCGGCGCCAGCGTGCCGCTTTGGGCCAAACTCAGCAATCGCATTGGTCCGAAACAGACTCTGATCATCGCAATGCCGCTGTCCATAGCCGGCTTTATTGGGGCTGCGATGTTGCCAGCGGGTGAGCTTTTGGGTTTTGCTCTGATTTGCCTTGCCTCTGGCGCGGCGCTCGGGGCTGACATGGTGGTCCTGCCTGCCATGTTCTCGGTCGTTTTGACCCGCGCCGGCCTGAACGCCTCAGCCGCGTTCGGTATCTGGTCCTTTGCTGGCAAACTGGGCCTTGCGCTGGCCGCCTTCTTTACATTGCCCCTGCTGGAACGCAGCGGCTTTTCACCTGGCCAATCGAATTCCGCCCAAGCCCTGGACACACTCAATCTGGCTTATGCGGTACTACCCTGCATCCTGAAACTTGGCGCGTTTGGCATGGTCCTGACGTTGCCTACGGAGGTCTCAGCCAAATGAAAACGCTTGTTGTTTTACTGTTCGCCGCTCTCGCTTTGTTTATCGCCAAGAACCGTTTCCTGAGCTTCCGGTCGCAAACACCGGCCGACTACACCGGCACTGGGCCTGCATTCAAAATGAAAGAGGTTCTGAACGGAGAGATCCTGTCCGAAGGGCTGATCTATGGTCCGAACGGCAAGATGTCGAACAGCTTTGTCGCCCGTATGGTTGGGAACTGGGATGGCAACACCGGCACGTTGTCCGAGCATTTCACCTATTCCAACGGCAAACAGATGACACGTAAATGGTATCTGACGCTGGGCACCGGCAATACGTTCATCGCCACGGCGGATGACATCGTCGGTGAAGGTCATGGAACAATTTCAGGATCAACTGTCAAACTTACCTACCGCATTATTCTTCCCGAGGATGCCGGTGGGCACACTTTGGACGTCACCGACTGGATGTACCTGACCGAAAACGGTGTAATCATGAACCGGTCCGAGATGCGCAAGTTCGGCATCAAGGTCGCAGAGCTGATTGCCACGATGCGCCCCGCGCCCGAGGTTAAATCCGCACATGTCCCCAGTTCAAACGGCTATGCTGCGGACGCAGAACAAAGGCCGCTGCAATGATCTCGCGTCGGGTCCTTGTTGCGGGTCTGGCGATCGCCGGGTTGGCTGTTCTGACTGCCTGTTCAGCTAAACCGCGCATTCCCAAGACCTTTCTGTCAGACCGGCAGCTGAACCTTGAAGAGTTTTTTGAAGGTAAAACCGTCGCTTATGGTCAGTTTCAGGATGTTCTGGGCAACGTACCGCGCCGATTTACGGTGGATATCGACGGAACGTGGGATGGTGAAACCCTGACCCTGGTTGAGGATTTCGTCTATGATGACAGCGCCACCGAACAGCGTGTCTGGACGCTAACCAAGACGGGCGAGGACACCTGGACCGGCACGGCCCCCGGCGTTCTTGGAACCGCCAGCGGTGTCGAGCGCGGCGATACGTTCAACTGGACATACAAGATCGACCTGCCAATCAAAGAAGGCACCATGCGGGTCAACTTTGACGACTGGATTTGGCTGCTGGACGATGACCATCTGCTGAACCGAGCCTATGTCTCGCGTTATGGCGTCCGGCTGGGCGAGGTCATTCTGTTCTTTGAGAAGAAATAAGCTAGCAGCAAAAGAAAAGGGCAGGTCCGAAGACCTGCCCTTAAACTTTGTGGTTTAGCTCAACTTAGAAGTTGAACTGCGCACCGAAGTCAGCGCGGATGCGCCCGTCCTCGTCACCCGTTTTGATTTCGCCGATACCACCACGCAGCGATGCACCGCCGCCCAGGTCGTAGATGGCGCCAATACCGATATTGCGGGTATCGTTGTCAGCGGAACCGTCACCGTAAGCAAACTGCAGGGTGGTTGCAGCGCCGAGGTCGTATGCCAGCGACAGACCGTATGCGGTGCCGTTCTCGGCGTCATCAACAACGTCATCGTCAGCTACGAACAGTGTACCCGAGAAGTCACCGAATTCTGCGCCCAGGGTCAGAACGGTCAGCGACTGCTTTTCGCTGCTGCTGTTCACGTTCGCCTTGGTCTGACCATAAGCCAGAGCGGCAGTAATGTTGTTGAATGTGTAGGTTGCGCTGATGTCCCAACGGTCTGCGTCTTGCGGAACACCGTCCAGAGCAACAGTTGCCTGGTCATATGACGCGCCAAATGCGAAATCGCCAATTGCGTACTGGAAGAACACGGCATTCGCGCCCGAACCGGTCGAGGTGTACTCCAGGAAGCTGTAGTCAACGCCCGAATACTGACCTAGGAACTCTTCCAGGCCCGGTTCATTACCGAAGTAGTTTGCCAGGTTGTCGAAAGAACCCGCAACGTTGCCGGCGTCAACACGCAGACCACCGTAGATGACAGAGAAGCGTGCGCCGTTCAGGCCTGCGCTGTTCTGTTCGCCGTTGCCGGAATCGTCATCAGCCTGCAGACGAACACGTGCCTGGAACTCAACGCCGCCATCGGTTTCTGCGGTGCCGTCGATGTTCAGACGGAAGCGCGAGACCAGGATGGTGTTGTCGGTGTCGACGGTCGCGGTGCCGGCGCTGGTAACTGCGCCGGTTGCCGGATCAACGGTGAAGTTGTCAACAGTACCGGTACGGTCTTCCTGATATCCAATACCAAAACGGCCGTAGCCGCTGAATTTAACATCCGCGGCAGCAACGCTTGCGGTTGCGATCAACGCGGTCGATGCAATGAGGAGATTTTTCATGGTAAACCCATAAGATTTGAGAGGAGTGTAGCCGCCAAAGCGACCGTTGGCCTATTCGAACAATTTCCGAGCACACGCAACGATTTCGCAGCATTTCTCGTGGCGCACACTGGGCACTTGTTGCATCTTTGCAAATGCAGAAAATGCCGACAGTCCAATTTCCCGAGCATTTACGTGTGTTTTCGTATTCAGTCGTATTTTATTACAAAGATTTGATCACAGAAATGCGGCGATACCTCTTTAAATGGCAAAAATCGTTCAGGTTTGCAAATGAGACTTCCAGAGTTGTTAACCGGCATGTCCGGAAATGGTGGATTCGGGCGAAATCCCGCCCAAAACTGGCCCTGGTTTGGACGGATGGAGCGCTTAAACCCGCCAATCAATTGCTGGTGTAGAAGAAGGACAACTTGCGGCTGACCCCACCTGGCGGCAGCGGAAAGGGCGAGGCCGCCTGCACTTGCGCCCTTGCGGCCCGGTCAACATCGGACGACCCTGAACTGTCGATGACATCGACCCAGGCCAGCGTGCCATCGGGATTGATTTCGAAAAACACCTTGGCAAATCCCCGGGCAGCAACAAATACCGGGGGCGCGCGGTTCAGGTGGACCAAGACTTCACCCGCATAATTGGTGGTGTCCGAATTGCCGGGGCCACGCCCGCCCGAACGGCTGCCACTGCTGCCCGACGTGAAGGCATCCAGACCTTCGCGCCTGTAGGCGTAAAGGGGCGATTCAACCACCTCTGACGGGAACTGCAACTCGCTGAAGTCGCGCGCGCCGTTCAGTGTGCCCCGCCTTTCGGGCGCTGGTTGCCGGTCGGGGCGCTGCGGCCGGATCGAAGACGTCACGGCCAGTTCTGTCACGTCCTCCGTCGCATCCTGGTCGGTCGGTTCAACCGGGTCATCCGGCTCAATCGCCTCAGACTCCAACGGGACAACGGGAATCGCGGCCTCGGGCGACGGGGTGACCGGCAGCGCCGCCAGCTCTTGCGGTTGGGGTGATACGGGCTGGACTTCGGTCGCGACCTCTGGCTCGACGACCTCTGCCTCGGGAATTCCTTCGGGCACCTCGGTTGCTGTTTCCGCCTCGACCGGCGGTGTTTCATTGAAATTTTCGCTGGCGGCGGCATCGCCTTCGGATGTGTTTTCGGTCTCTGCCACATCAGGCTCAACCGGTTCCGTGGCAGTCGGCTGAACCACTTCTGCTTCGCCGATATCGGGCGCGTAAACCTCCTGCGGGTTTTCCGACGCGACAAGCGCCTCACTGACCGGGATTTCCGGTTCCTCAGGCGGTGTTTCAACCGGAGGCTCTGGTGCCTCGGCCGGTTCGGGTTCAACCGGCTCGGCGGCAACCTCGGCAAGATCCTCGAACGTCGTGCTTAGCTCAATTGATTCAGGCGCTTGGCCGCCTGGCGCGTCTTCTGCAAGCCGCTGCCCGGTCACGCTTAACCCCATCAGGTGCAAAAACAGCGACACCAGAATGGCCACCACCGCAATCATAACCGACCGGCGGATCATTCCAGCGCCTTCTCGGTCACAACAAAGACGGATGACGCGCCCAGACGGCGTAAAGCACCGGTCACCTCGATCAGACGCGGGCCCGGTGCGTTTCGGTCGGGCACGATGCGCACGGCTTCGCCCCCTTGGCCACGCATATGCGTTTCGGGATCTGTTGGCGTTCCACGATAGCTCAGCGTGCCGTCGGCGTGCAGGATCAGCGCATCAGGTGGCTCGCGCCCTTCAAGGTCTGCGGTGTTCACCAGCTCAAGATCCGGATCCAACGGCGGGGCCAGCGTGCCGGTGAGCAGGAAAAAGATTAGCATCAGGAAAACGACGTTGATTAGGGCAATCGTCGAGTCACGTCTGCGTTTGGGGCGCCTGTACTTGATCATTCCAGCACCAGAACGCTTAACCCGTCACGCCCGCGCAGCCGGACCAATACGTCGATGACACGCTGCGCCGTTGTATCCGGGTCCAAACTGACCAGAACCTGCCCGGCCTCCAATTGCGTTTCCAGATCATTGAGAGAGACCGTTTGCCCGTTCAGCACCAGCCGTTCCGCCCCCAACTGCAGGAACAACCGCTCGGTCGGTGTCGCCGAAGTCGTACTGCCGCCCACTGCATTGCTCAGCTCGATCTCGCCATATTTGGCAAAGGTCGAGGTCAACATGAAGAACAGCAACAGCAGGAAAATCACGTCGATGAGCGGAGTCATCGACATGGGACGCCGTACGAAGGGTGCGGTGTTACGCATGTCCGGGGGCGGTCGCCACAGCCCGCACATCGTCGGCCTGCGGAACGGCCTGCCCCGGCACCAGAATTGTGCGCAGCGCCTTGTCCGCAAAGACCCGTTCGCGCGCCGTGCGACTTTCGAACCAGGACAACAGCATCGAGGTCGGCATCGCCACGGCAAGCCCCACAGCCGTTGTCAGCAGGGCGACCCAGATACCACCGGCAAGCAATGATGGATCGACCGACGACCCGGCGGATTGCAGGCTGCGAAACGCCTCAATCATCCCTAGGACGGTGCCAAACAGACCCAGCAGCGGCGCAAGCTGCGCTACGGTGTCCATCAATCGGAAGCCGCGCTCAAGCCCCGCAAGCGCCAGACCGGCCTCGGCATCCAGCCTTTGGTCCAGACCCGGCGTATCTGAGGCCTGCATCGCGGCCCGTACCAGGGGGGCAAGATAACTGCGGCTTCTGTCCAGGCGGGCGTGGGCGGTTTGCGGATCGCCTGCATCCCAGGCCGCCAGCGCCTCGGACAACACTCGGTGACGCCCGACGCCGGATGCGGCAAACTGCCAGAGCTTATAAAGCGTGACCGCAACGGTCACCACCGACATCGCAATCAGGATCGCAACAACAGGCCCGCCCAGATCAAGGATTTCGCGCAGCGCATCAAAGGGGCTCATCCAATCAACTCCACATCTATTCGGCTTTGCAGTTTCAGACTGTCTTCACATATCGAACTCTCCTCCCCGGCCACCTTGCAGGTGTTTGTGCCGTTGATCAGGGCCTTTCCAATCGAACTGCAGCCCCTGTCGCGCAAGACGAACTGGCGCACACGCAGGCGATCTTCCGGTAGGTCACGGAAATTGAAGAGCGTCAGGCTGACCACGCTGCCGGAAGCATCAAAGATCACCGTTTCAAAGCTGGCTTCGTCAATGGCTGTCCCGGTTTGGTTTTCCACCACAAACGTCAGTCGACATGCGTTTTCGACATCCTGAACCGAATTCAGCTCGATTTGCAGGCCGCCCGAAGCAGTTGCTTCGGTCTGTGCCATAGCGGTTGCAGGCAATGTGCATGCGCAAAATGCAGCAAGTGCCGGACGGAGAAAGAACATTGGCGCGCTCCCGATTGTTCAAGGCAGACATCAAGGGCCGGCGACGCTCCGCTGGCGTTCAGCTACACATAGTCAATGCAAGGGGTTGGCGAAAGGGGGACCTTTGGGTTTGTGAATAGGGATCACGCCAGCGTTCATCTGCGGTTGCAAGCACAGAGGTGATCAGCCACTCAGGGGTGTTTGATTTCATACCGTGTTCAGCTGAAATCACGATACTTTGGCTTTCAAAAATCTGTGCCTAAACAGGCCGGTCTTCCTGGTTCGTCGGGTAGATCGAACTGCCGGCCTTTCTGAATTCCTACTCATGCATCTTTCCGCCAGTTTCACAAAAACTGACCTGACTGGGAATATGAGAAGTTCGCCAAGCAATCCACGGTCAACGAGGCTGGGGAGATACTCGATCGAAACACAGCCTGAAACATTCGATGGCTCCGATATTGGCCCTGTATATATTTGCTGTACTGTCACAGGAGGTCAATTGACCTTCAGGGCGCCAAATTTTGTGTCAGTAACGCATAAGAGTTCAATTTTTGTAGCCAATCTAAGTAAAGCAAAATTAACCATTTGATAATATATAGAAAATCCCCGAACCATCAGTTATTCAACCATATGCGTGCAGGCGAAACTCGTAACCTTGCAGAAACACATGCGGGCCGACAAAAAAACACCCGCTGAAAGCAGGTTTCGCAGCATAACTTCTGGAAGTGCTTAGGTTCTGGACCCATTAATTTTGTTGCTGCTGTCTCTGTTGCATGCTTCAAGCCACTGAGTTTCAGAGGTGTATCATGAGCAATCTATTCTGGCTGACTGACGAACAGATGGAGCGCCTTCAGCCCTACTTTCCGAAGAGCCACGGCAAGCCGAGGGTTGACGACCGGCGTGTTGTAAGTGGGATTATTTTCATCAATCGCAATGGGTTGCGGTGGTCTGATGCGCCTCGTGAATATGGGCCGCCAAAGACG